>NZ_JACMTR010000002.1:2025000-2252500 GCF_014267175.1 Pseudonocardia sp. C8 | reverse complement strand
CAGGACGGTCTGCTTGCCGGTCCAGTCCAGGTTGTTGACCGCCAGCGCCCCGGTCGGTGTGCCGTCGAAGGCGACGAAGCGCTCGAGCTGACCGCGGATGAGAGCCGTCCACTCGGCGACGGTGGACTCGTCGTGGAGGTTCCGCTCACCGGTGTCCCGCGGATCACCGATCATGCCGGTGGCCCCCCCGGCGAGGATGACCGGACGGTGGCCGGCCTCCTGGAACCGGCGCAGCGTGAGCATCGGGACCAGGTGCCCGGCGTGCAGGCTGGGCGCCGTCGGGTCGAACCCGGCGTAGAGCGTCACCGGCTCGTCGCCCGCCAGCTCCTTCGCCAGGGCGTCGCGGTCGGTGCTCTGCGCGATCAGGCCGCGCCACTCCAGCTCGTCCAGGATGTCCGTACGCACGACCACCATCTTCGTCGCCCGGATCCGGCGCCCGCACGCGGGTTCCGCGGACGGCCACGTCCGCGCGCGGGAGCCGCGATCAGCCGGCCCGGCGACGCGCGCGGGTCCCGCCGGGGCGGTACGGGCTCACCGCGGGCGACCCGTCCACCCAGAACCTCCACGGCAGCTCACCGGCCGCCGCCACCCCCACCCGGGGGCCGGTCCGGATCTCCCGGGCCGGCAGTGGTGCGCCCGCCACCAGCCGGACCCTCGACACCGGGTCGGTCACGTCGAGCCCGTTGTCGTCGCGGCCGAGCCCGAGCAGCGATGCGAGACGGGCCGGGCCGCGGGCGAGGTCGGCGTCCCGGCGGGCGGTCGGTCGCCGGGCCCGGGCGACGCCGGGGTCGGTCAGCAGCTCACCGGCGCGGAGCAGCACCGCACCCGGCTCGCCGTCGGCCAGGCACGACACGTTCGCGCAGAAGTGCATGCCGTAGACGAAGTAGACGTAGAGGTGCCCGGCCGGACCGAACATCACCGCGTTGCGCGCGGTGCGGCCCCGGTAGCAGTGCGACGCCGGGTCGTCCCGCCCGCGGTAGGCCTCGACCTCCACCAGCCGGACGGCGACCGTGCCTTCCGGGGTATCGGCCTCCAGGACGCAGCCGAGCAGCCGTGCCGCGGCCGGGAGCACGTCGACGGCCAGCTCGGACCGGTCGAGGAGCGTGCCGGGGCCCGGCCGGTGCGGCCGGCCGGGCCCCGGGACGGGGAGTTCGCTACCCACTTAGCGGCGGGACAGGGCGAGCTGCACGCAGGTGACGACACCGGCCATCGCCTTCTCGACCTCGTCCTGCGGGGGCAGGGTCGGGGCCAGCCGGATGATCGCGTCCTGCGGGTCCTTGCCGTACGGGTGGGTCGCGCCGGCCGGGGTCAGCACGATCCCGGCCTCCTTGGCCAGCCGCACGATCTCGGAGGCGAGCCCGTCCGGCACCGTGAGGCTGACGAAGTAGCCGCCCTTCGGCGTCGTCCAGGACACGCCCTCGACGTCGGCGAACGCCTCGGTCAGCAGCCGCTCGACCGCCGCGAACTTCGGGGCGATGAGCTCGCGGTGCGCGGCCATGTGCGCGCGCAGGCCCGCTGCGTCCTTGAGGAACCGTGCGTGCCGCAGATGGTTGACCTTGTCCGGGCCGATCGTCTTCTTCGACGCCAGCTTCAGCCACCAGTCGACGTTCGCCCGGGACGCGCCGAAGAACGCGACCCCGGCCCCGGCGAGCGTGATCTTCGACGTGGAGCCGAAGACGAACGGACGGTCCGGGTTCCCGGCCTCGGCGGCCAGGGCCAGGACGTCGGCGATCTCGATCTCGTCCTCGGTCAGGTGGTGCACCGCGTACGCGTTGTCCCACATGATCCGGAAGTCGGGGGCGGCGGTCGGCATCGACGCGAGCCGGCGCACGACCTCGTCGGAGTAGACGACACCGTCCGGGTTCGAGTACTTCGGCACGCACCAGATGCCCTTGATCGACGGGTCGTCGGCGACCAGCCGCTCGACCTCGTCCATGTCCGGGCCGTCCGCGGTCATCGGGACGGTGACGAGGTCGATCCCGAGGCGCTCGCAGACGCCGTAGTGCCGGTCGTAGCCGGGGACCGGCGCGAGGAACGCGACCCGGCCGGCGTCGACCCAGCGGGCGGACGCGCCCGGCACCGGGGACAGCAGCGCGTGCACGAGCGTGTCGTGCATGAGCTCGAGGCTGGAGTTGTTCGCCGCGACCAGCTGGTCGACCGGGACCTGCAGGAACGGCGCGAAGATCTCGCGCAGTTCGGGCAGACCCTGGCCGCCGCCGTAGTTGCGGGTGTCGGTGCCGTCGGCGGCCCGGTACTCGCCGGTGCCGGGGAGGCCCAGCAGCGCGTGCGACAGGTCCAGCTGCTCGGACGACGGCTTGCCCCGCGTCAGGTCCAGCTTCAGGCCGGCGGCCTTCAGCTGCTCGTATGCGGCTGCGGGGTCGGTCATGCGGTTCCTCCGGTGAACTCTCTCGCTGCGGCGACGTCGGTGCGCAGGCCGGTGAGCTGCTCGGCGACCCGGTCGCCGGCCGTCCCGCCCCGCGCGTTCCTCGACGCGATGGAGCCTTCCACGCTCAGCACCTCGCGGACACTCGGGTCCAGGGCGGGGTGGACGCCGGCCAGCTCGGCGTCGGTCAGGTCCTCGAGGCCGACGCCGCGGGCCTCCGCCGCACGGACGCAGCCACCGGCCGCCTCGTGCGCGACCCGGAACGGCACGCCCCGGCGGACCAGCCACTCGGCGACGTCGGTGGCCAGGGTGAACCCGGCCGGGGCCAGCTCGGCCAGCCGGTCGGTGTGGAAGGTGAGGGTCGCGACCATCCCGGCGACGGCCGGGAGCAGGAGCTCCAGCTGCGCGACCGAGTCGAACAGCGGTTCCTTGTCCTCCTGCAGGTCGCGGTTGTAGGCCAGCGGCAGGCCCTTCAGGGTCGCCAGCAGGCCGGTGAGGTTGCCGATCAGGCGCCCCGACTTGCCGCGCGCCAGCTCCGCGACGTCCGGGTTCTTCTTCTGCGGCATGATCGAGCTGCCGGTGGAGAACGCGTCGTCGAGCGTCACGTAGCCGAACTCCGCGGTCGCCCAGAGGATGACCTCCTCGGACAGCCGGGACAGGTCGACCCCGATCATCGCCAGCACGAACGCGGCCTCGGCCGCGAAGTCCCGCGACGACGTCCCGTCGATCGAGTTCGCCGACGACCCCGCGAAGCCCAGCTCGGCGGCCACCGCCTCCGGATCCAGTCCGAGCGACGACCCGGCGAGCGCGCCGGAGCCGTACGGCGAGCTGGCGGTGCGGCGGTCCCAGTCGCGGAGCCGGTCGACGTCGCGCAGCAGGGCGTGCGCGTGCGCGGCGAGCTGGTGAGCGAGCAGCACCGGCTGGGCGTGCTGCAGGTGCGTGCGGCCGGGCATCGCCGCACCCGGGTGCGCCTCGGCCTGGTCGACCAGCGCGTCGACGACGTCGAGTACGCCGGCGGCGACCCGCCGGGTCGCGTCGCGCAGCCACATCCGGAACTGGGTGGCGACCTGGTCGTTGCGGGAGCGGCCGGCCCGCAGCTTCCCGCCGAGCTCGGGACCGGCCCGCTCGATCAGGCCGCGTTCCAGCGCGGTGTGCACGTCCTCGTCGCCCGGCTCGGGACCGAACGCGCCGGACTCGACGTCCGCGGCGAGCTCGTCGAGCGCCTTGTGCATGCCGGACAGCTCCTCGTCCGACAGCAGCCCGGCGCGGTGCAGCACCCGGGCATGGGCCCGCGAACCGCGGATGTCGTAGGGGGCCAGTGCCCAGTCGAAGTGCGTGGACTTGCTCAGGGCGGCGAGCGCGTCCGCGGGGCCCGACGCGAAGCGCCCGCCCCACAGGGCCGCGTTGCCGCTCACGACGCGGCCCCGGAGTCGTCGGCCGTGGGGGCCACCCGGTCCGCCATGTCAGCTCTCCTTCGCTGTCTTCACCGCGTCCGCGGACGCGGCGTTCGGCAGGTCCTGCAGCCGCTGCGCGAGCTCCGCCCCGGTACAGGGCTCGCGGGCGACCACGATGATCGTGTCGTCGCCGGCGATGGTGCCGACGACGTCGTGCAGCGCGGCCCGGTCCAGCGCGCTGGCGAGGTAGTGCGCCGCCCCGGGCGGGGTCCGCAGGACCGCCAGGTTCCCACTCGCGTCCGCGGACACGAGCAGCTCCCCCAGCAGGCGCCCCAGCCGGGTGGTGCCGCCCTCGACACCGCGCACCGGGCTGCCGTCCTCCGGGATCCGGTAGACCGGCGCACCGCCGTCCGGGCCACGGAGCTTCACCGCGCCGAGCTCGTCGAGATCCCGGGAGAGCGTGGCCTGGGTGGTCTCGATGCCGTGCAGCTGGTCGAGCAGGACGAGCAGCTCGGGCTGGCTGCGCACCGGGCGGTGCCACAGCAGGTCCATGATCTTCGCCTGCCGGGTGACCCGGCTGGCGTTGCCCTGGCGCCGCGCGCGCTCGCCCTCGGTCATGTCCGCAGCAACCAGGTCAGCAGGGCCTTCTGGGCGTGCAGCCGGTTCTCCGCCTCGTCCCAGACGGCGCTGGCGGGACCGTCGATCACCTCGTCGGTGATCTCCTCGCCGCGGTGCGCCGGCAGGCAGTGCAGTACGACCGCCCCGGGCGCAGCGCGCTCGAGCAGCGCCGTGTTCAGCTGGTACGGCCGGAACGGTGCGACCCGGTCCAGGCCGTCGCCCTCCTGCCCCATCGAGGTCCAGGTGTCGGTCACGACGACGTCCGCACCGGCGACCGCGGCCTGCGGGTCGGCGACCAGCGTCACCGAGCCCCCGGTCCGCTCCGCCCGGGCCTTCGCGTCGCGCACCACGTCCGGCTCCGGGGTGAACCCGGCCGGGGCCGAGATCCGCACGTGCAGCCCGGCGGTGGCACCGCCCAGCAGCAGCGAGTGCGCGACGTTGTTGGCACCGTCGCCGAGGTAGGTCAGGGTCACCCCGGCGAGCCGCCCGAGCCGCTCCCGGATCGTCTGCAGGTCGGCGAGGACCTGGCACGGGTGGAAGGTGTCGGTGAGCGCGTTGACCACCGGCACGGTCGCCGCCGCGGCCATCTCCTCGATCCGCTCCTGCCCCGAGGTGCGCCACACGATCGCGTCGGCGTAGCGCGACAGGACCCGCGCGGTGTCGGAGATCGTCTCGCCGCGGCCGAGCTGGCTGGTGGTCCCGTCGAGGATCACCGCCGTGCCACCGAGCTGGGTGATGCCGGTCTCGAACGACACCCGCGTCCGGGTCGAGGACTTGTCGAAGACGACGGCGACGGCCTTCGGGCCCGCGAGCGGCCGCTCGGCGAACCGGTCGGCCTTGAGCCGGTCGGCCAGGTCGAGGACCTTGGCCTGCTCGGCGGGCGTGAGGTCGTCGTCGCGCAGGAGGTGGCGGACCATCAGTTCCCCTGGCCTTCCTGCTCGGCCGCGGCGGCGTCGAGGATCGCCGGGAACGCCGCGAGGAACTCGCCGGCCTCGTCGTCGGACAGGGTGAGCGCCGGGGCCAGCCGCAGCCGGTCCGGGGTCGCGTTGTTGACCAGGTAGCCGGCGTCCCGGGCGGCGGACGCGGCCTGCGCCGCCACCGGCGCGGTCAGGCCGACGCCGATGTGCAGCCCGGCACCGGAGACGTCGCCGACCAGCGGGTGGCCGAATCCCTCGATCCGGCTGCGGATCTCCTTGCCGAGCCGGTCGACGTGCTCCAGCAGGCCCTCGGTCGCGATCGTGTCCAGCACGGCGAGCGCCGCCGCGCAGGAGACCGGGTTGCCGCCGAAGGTGGTGCCGTGCTGGCCGGGTTCGAGCAGCGAGCCGGCCCGGCCGATCCCGACGCAGGCGCCGATCGGCAGGCCGCCCCCGAGCCCCTTGGCCAGGGTGACCACGTCGGGGACGACGCCGTGCGCCTGGTGCGCGAACCAGTGCCCGGTCCGGCCGATGCCGGTCTGCACCTCGTCGAGCACGAGCAGCGCCCCGCGCTCGGCGGTGATCCGCCGGGCCTCGGCGAGGTAGCCCTCCGGCGGCACGACGACCCCCGCCTCGCCGAGGATCGGTTCCAGGAAGACCGCGGCCGTGTCCCCGCTGACGGCGGCGTCGAGCGCGGCGACGTCGCCGAACGGGATGTGGGTGACCCCCGCCGGCATCGGCTCGAACGGCGCCCGCTTGGCCGGTTGCCCGGTGAGCGCCAGCGCGCCCATCGTGCGGCCGTGGAACGCCTGCTCGCAGGCGATGATCTCCGGGCGGCCGGTCCGCCGGGCGATCTTGAACGCGGCCTCGTTGGCCTCGGCGCCCGAGTTGCAGAGCAACGTGCGGGCGTCGTCGCGGCCGAGCAGTCCCTGCAGGCGCTCGGCCAGCTGCAGCGCCGGGTCGGTGATGAAGAAGTTCGAGGTGTGCCCGAGCGTGCGGACCTGCTCGGAGACGGCGTCGACGACGGCCGGGTGCGCGTGACCCAGCGCGTTCACCGCGATCCCGGAGTAGAGGTCCAGGAAGCTGCGGCCCTCGGCGTCCCACACGCGGGCGCCCTCGCCACGGACCAGGGTCAGCGGCGGGGTGCCGTAGTTGTTCATCAGCGCGGCCTGCCACCGCTGCGCGTACGTGCTCATGCCCGTGTCATCCCGTCCGGCTGTGTCGTCGGCGTCGTCGGCGCGTCGGCGTCCGGGAGGACCATCGTGCCGACGCCCTCGCGTGTGAAGACCTCGAGCAGGACCGAGTGCGGCACCCGCCCGTCGATCACGTGGGCCTGCCCCACGCCCGAGCGCACCGCGCGCAGGCAGGCCTCCATCTTCGGTGCCATGCCGCTCTCCAGGCGGGGCAGCATCGGCTCCAGCCGGTCCGCCGTCAGCGATGTGATGATCGAGTCCGGGTCGGGGTAGTTCGCGTAGAGCCCCTCGACGTCGGTGAGCACCACGAGCTTCGCGGCGTCCAGCGCACCGGCCAGCGCGGCGGCCGCGCTGTCGGCGTTGATGTTGTGGACCTGGCCGTCCGCGTCCGGCGCGACGCCGGCGACCACCGGGATCCGGCCTGCGGCGATGATGTCCAGCACCGCGTCCGGGTTGACCTCGGTGACGTCCCCGACCAGGCCGATGTCGACCGGTTCGCCGCCGACCAGCGCCGTCCGCTTCTCGGCGGTGAACAGCCCGGCGTCCTCGCCGGACAGCCCGACCGCGAACGGGCCGTGCTGGTTGATCAGCCCCACGAGCTCCCGGCCGACCTGGCCGAAGAGCACCATCCGGACGATCTCCATGGTCTCCGGGGTGGTGACCCGCAGCCCGCCGCGGAACTCACCGGGCATGCCCAGGCGCCGGAGCATCGCGCTGATCTGCGGGCCGCCCCCGTGCACGACGACCGGGTGGATGCCGGCCAGCCGCAGGAAGACCATGTCCTGCGCGAAGGCCTGCTTCAGCTCGTCGTCGATCATGGCGTTGCCGCCGTACTTCACGACGACGATCCGGCCGTGGAAACGCTGCAGCCAGGGCAGGGCCTCGGCGAGCACGGCGGCCTTCTCCCCCGCCCGCTTCAGGCGTGCGGGGGTCTCCGGGAACGGGGCGGTCTCCGGCTGCGGCTCGGCCGCGGTGGGGTCAGGAGGAGTAGGCACTGTTCTCCTCCACGTAGGCGTGCGAGAGGTCGGTGGTGCGGATCTCGGCGGTGTGGCCCTCGGCGCCGCCGGACAGGCCGAGCTCCACCTCGATCAGGACGTCCTTGCCGGACAGGTCGCAGTCCGCGCGGTCCCCGGCGACGACGGCGCCCTTGCACAGCAGCACACCGTTGATCGTGACGTCGAGCCGCTCGGGATCGACCTGGGCGTCGGCGTACCCGGCGGCGGCGGCGATCCGGCCCCAGTTCGGGTCGGAACCGAACATCGCGGTCTTGACCAGCGCGTCGCGGGCGATCGTGCGGGCGACGGTCACCGCATCGTCCTCCGAGGCGGCCCCGGAGACCCGCACCGTGATCCGCTTGGTGACGCCCTCGGCGTCGGCCTGCATCTGCTCGGCGAGGTCGCGGCAGACCCGGGTGAGCGCGGCGGTGAACACCGCCGGGTCGGCGGTCACCCCGGACGCGCCCGACGCGAGCACGAGCACCGTGTCGTTGGTCGACATCGAGCCGTCGACGTCGAGCCGGTCGAAGCTGTAGCGCACGGCCTCACGCAGCGCGGCGTCGAGTGCCGGCTGGTCGATCACCGCGTCGGTGGTGAGCACGCTGAGCATCGTCGCCATCGAGGGGGCGATCATGCCGGCACCCTTGGTCGTGCCGCCGACGGTCCAGCCGGCCGGATCGGTGACCCGGGACTCCTTCGGCACGGTGTCGGTGGTCATGATCGCGGTCGCGGCGGCCGAGCCGGCCTCGGGCGTCGGGGCGAGCGCACCGGCCGCCGTGTCGACCCCGGCGAGCAGGGTCTCCCGCGGGAGCTGCTCGCCGATCAGGCCGGTGGAGCACACCGCCACCTCGACCGCGCCGCAGCCCAGCACCTCGGCCACCTTCTCCGCGGTCGCGTGCGCGGTCTGGAAGCCCTGCGGCCCGGTGCACGCGTTCGCCCCGCCGGAGTTGAGGACGACCGCCCGCAGCGCGCCCGTGGTGAGCACCTGCTGCGACCACAGCACCGGCGCGGCCTTCACCTTGTTCCGGGTGAACACGCCGGCGGCCTCGGTGCGGGGCCCGTCGTTGACGACCAGCGCCAGGTCGGCCTTCCCGGACGTCTTGATCCCGGCGGCGATCCCGGCGGCCCGGAACCCCCGTGCGGCGGTCACGCTCACGGCGCCACTCCCGTCGTCGGCAGGCCGGTCGTCTCGGGCAGCCCGAGCGCCAGGTTCATGCACTGCACCGCGGCTCCGGCGGTGCCCTTGGTCAGGTTGTCGATCGCGGACACGACGACGAGCCGCCGCGCGTCCGGGTCGACGGCCAGCTGCAGCGCGACCAGGTTCGAGCCCAGCGTCTGCGCGGTCGTGGGCCACTGCCCCTCCGGCAGGAGCCGGACGAACGGCTCGCCGGCGTAGGCCTTCCCGTAGGCCGCCCGGACCGCCGCGGTGTCGGTCGCGCCGTCGGCCAGCGGGGCCGAGCAGGAGGCCAGGATGCCCCGGGGCAGCGGAGCGAGCACCGGGGTGAAGCTCACCGACACCGGTGCGCCGCGGGCGGCCGAGAGGTTCTGCGTGATCTCCGGGGTGTGCCGGTGCACGCCGCCGACGCCGTACGCGGACAGCGAGCCCATGACCTCGGCGCCGAGCAGGTGCGGCTTGAGCGACTTGCCGGCGCCCGAGGTGCCGGTGACCGCGGTGATCACGACCTCCGGCTCGACCAGGCCGGCGACCAGGGCCGGCACCAGGGCCAGGCTCGTGCCGGTCGGGTAGCAGCCGGGCACCGCGACCCGGGTGGCACCGGCCAGCTTCTCCCGGGCACCGGGCAGCTCGGGCAGGCCGTACGGCCAGTGGCCGGCGTGCTCGCCGCCGTACCACCGGTCCCAGGCCGCCGGGTCGGTCAACCGGTGGTCGGCACCGCAGTCGATCACGACGGTGTCGGGGCCCAGCTGCGCGGCGAGCTCGGCCGACTTCCCGTGCGGGAGGGCGAGGAACACCGCGTCGTGCCCGGCGAGGGTCTCCGCGGTGCTCTCGCCCAGCACCCGGTCGGCCAGCGGCGCGAGGTGCGGCTGGTGCTCGCCCAGGCGCGTCCCGGCGTTCCCGCCGGCCGTCAGGGCACCGATCTCCACGTCCGGATGTGCGAGGAGCAGGCGGAGCAGCTCGCCCCCGGCGTATCCACTGGCTCCCGCCACTGCGATGCGTACCACCTGGATGATTATGCACGAGGGCGAAATGTCATGCAACGGGGTTCGCGATCGCGACCGCGGGGCCGCGAACGTCCGCGCGCGGTGCCGCCGAACCCTAGCGTCCCGCACGTGTGCAGCGAGCGAACGGCCCGGGAACGTCCGGGCGGGATCGTCGCGGCGGGGCCGGCGGCGGTCCTGCTCGTGCTGCTGCTCGCCGGCTGCGCGACGTCCGTGCCGGGCACCCCGTGGCCCGCCGGGTCGGGGCCGGCCCCGCCCGCCGTCACGGCGGTGCCCCAGCACCCGTCCACCGGACCGTCGGCGTTCACCGAGCCGGATCCGGCGACCGAGCCGCCGCACGCTGCGGGGTCGGAGCCGGGCACCGGGCGGCCGGTGACGGCGGGCCCCGCCGGACCGCCGGGGCAGGCACCGGCCGGCGCGGCGGGACCGGCGGCGCCGGATGCGGCGGGGCAGGCAGGAGCTGCGCACCCCGCGACCACGGTCGCCCCGGTTCCCGTCCCCCGGGCGCCGTCCGGCGCAGGAATGCCCCCGGGCGCCCGGACCCGCCCCCCGCTCGCGGCCGCCACGCCGCCGCCGGACCCACCGCCCGCCGTCACGCCGCCCGCCGGACCCGGGACCCGGCGCGCCCCGTCGGGCCCCCGCCCCGCCCCGGTACCCCCGCTGACCTCGGACGTCGTCGCCGACGAGTGCCTGCTCGACGGCCCGGCGCTCGCCGGGCTCCTCGGCGTCGCACCGGCCGTCCCCGCGGCGAACGCCGAGACCCGGCGGTCGGACGGGTCACGCCACCGGTCGTGCTTCGCGGTCGGCGGGTCGGCGACCGTCTCGGTGAACGTCTACACGACCAACCGGGTCGCCCCGGCCCGCTACGTGCGTGACGCGGCCGGGGCCCGGACGGTCACCGGCGCCGGAACGACCGCCGCGGTGCTGGACACGGTGGCCGGGCCCGCGCTGCAGCTCGGGACGGCCCGCCACCTGGTCACGATCTCGGTGGCCGGACGCAGCCCGACCGACGACCAGTGGCGGGCGGCCGCCCGCGCGGCCGCCGCCGCGCTGGCCCGCCGGTGACCGGTGGTCAGCGCAGCGCGACGCCGTGCCGGGCGGTGGCCTCTGCGACCGCGGCGTCCCGGGCGGCGTTGGCCTCCTCGCTGGTGAGCGTCCGGTCGGCCGCGCGCAGCCGCAGCGAGAAGGCCAGCGAGCGCTTGCCCGCCCCGACCTGGTCCCCGGTGTAGACGTCGAACAGGCGCACCGATTCCAGCAGCTCCCCGGCGCCGGCGGTGAGCGCGTCGGCCAGATCCGCCGCCGGGACCGCCTCGTCCGCGACCAGTGCCACGTCGACGGCCACCGGCGGGAACGGCGAGACCCGCGGCACCGGCAGCTCCTCCCGCAGCGGGAGCGCGTCGAGGTCGATCTCGCAGGCCGCGGTGCGAGCCGGCAGCCCGAGCGCCTCGACGACCTTCGGGTGCAGCTCGCCGGCGTACCCGGCGACGGTGTCCGTGCCGGCGACGACGAGCTCCGCGCAGCGGCCCGGGTGCCACGGGGCCCGCTCGGCCCGGCGCGGACGCAGCTCCACACCGGCGGCCGCACCGGTCAGCCGGGCGGCCTCGACGGCGTCCTCCCAGCTCGCCGGCCGGCCGGTCCCCCACCAGCCGCGCGGTTCGCGGTTCCCGGCCAGCACGACGCCCACGTGCACCGGCTGGTCGGGCAGCGCCGCCCGGATCGCGGCGTACTCGTCGTCGGACGGGCGGGCGGTGACGGCCGGGTCCGGCATCGCCGGCGGGTCCTCCCGGGGCTGCACGACCTGCGCGATCGCGTACAGCGCGAGGTCATCGGCGCCGCGGGACCGGTTGCGCACCAGCATGTCCAGCAGTCCCGGCAGCAGCGTGGTGGACAGCCGGGACCGCTCGGCGTCGAGCGGGTTGGTGACGGCGACGGTGCGGCGGCGCTCGTCGTCGGCCGCCAGCCCGAGGTCGTCCCACACGGCGTCGGAGACGAACGGGAACGGCAGCACCTCGACGTGGCCGGCCTCGGCCAGCGCCCGCGACACCGCCCGCCGGCGCAGCTGGGCGGGGGTCAGCCCGCGCCCGGGCGGCGCGGCCGGCAGCTCGGAGGGGATGGCGTCGTAGCCCTCCAGCCGCAGCACCTCCTCGACCAGGTCCGCGGGCTGGCGCAGGTCCGGCCGCCAGGTCGGCGGGGTCGCGACGACGACGCCCTGCCCGTCGTCGGCGGCGTCCAGGACGACCGCGCAGCCGACCTGGGTCAGCCGGCGGACCGTCGCACCGCGGGGGTAGTGCACGCCGGCGACCCGGTCCGGCAGCGACAGCGGCATCCGCACCTGCGGCACCGCGGGGACCCCGCCCTCGTCGGTGCGGCCGCCGGCGAGAGTGCCGCCGCCGAGCTCGACCAGCAGCTGCGCGGCCCGCTCCGCGGCGACCGGCGGCAGCGCGGGGTCGACGACCCGCTCGAAACGGCGGGACGCCTCGCTGGGCAGCTTGTGCCGGCGGGCCGCGCGGGCGATCACCGCCGGCGCGAAGTGCGCGGCCTCGAGCAGGACGTCGACCCGGGCCCCGGGTTCGAGCTCCTCCGGCGCCGGGATCTCGGTCGACGCCCCGCCCATCACGCCGGCCAGGCCGATGGGGCCGGAGTCGTCGGTGATGAGCAGGTCGTCCGGGTCGAGGGCGCGGGTCTGGCCGTCGAGGGTCTCCAGTTTCTCCCCCGCCGCCGCCCTGCGGACCTCGATCGTCCCGGCGACCCGGGAGGCGTCGTAGCCGTGCAGGGGCTGGCCCAGGTCCAGCATCACGAAGTTGGTGACGTCGACGATCAGCGAGATCGGCCGCATCCCGGCCGAGAGCAGGGCGCGCCGCATCCACCACGGGCTCGGCGCAGCGGGGTCGACGCCGTCCACCCGGCGCACGACGAACCGCGCGCACCCCTCGGTGTCGGCGATCCGGACCGGCCAGGCGTCGCCGGGGGCCTCGGGCACGTCGATCCGGGCGACCGGGTCGGTGTAGTCGACGTCGAGCGAGGTCGCGAGCTCGCGGGCCAGGCCGCGCACGGCGAAGCAGTACCCGCGGTCCGGGGTGACGGCCAGCTCGATCACCGGCTCGGACAGGCCCAGGGTCTCGAGCGCGTCGTCGCCGGGCTCGGCGGTGCCCGGTGGCAGCACGAGGATGCCGGTGTGGTCGGCGCCCAGGCCGAGCTCCTTCGCCGAGGCGATCATGCCGTCGGAGACCCGCCCGTAGGTCTCCCGCTGCGCGATGGCGAACCCGCCCGGCAGCACGGCGCCCGGCTCGGTGACCACCACGAGGTCACCGACGGCGAAGTTGGTCGCCCCGCAGATGACGTACCGGTGCCGGTCACCGAACTCGACCCGGCAGTACCGGATGGGCTTCTTGAACTCGGTGAGCTCCTCGACCTCCGCCACCCGCGCGACGGTCACCGGCCCGGTGATCTCCGGCGCCGGGTGGATCTCCTCGACCTCCAGCCCGACCCGGACGAAGGCCTCGCCGATCGCGTCGGGCGACGCCGGGATGGCCGCCGGGTCGATGTGCCGGGCGAGCCAGGAGGCGGACACTCGCACTGCTCAGAACTCCTTGCTGGAAGGTGGTGCTCAGACGCCGAACGCGGACGAGAAGCGGACGTCGCCCTCGACCATGTCGCGCATGTCGGGGATGCCGTTGCGGAACATCAACGTCCGCTCGATGCCCATGCCGAACGCGAAGCCGGAGTGCACCTCGGGGTCGACGCCGGCCGCGCGCAGGACGTTCGGGTTGACCATCCCGCAGCCGCCCCACTCGACCCAGCCGGGCCCGCCCTTCTTGTGCGGGAACCACAGGTCCACCTCGGCGGACGGCTCGGTGAACGGGAAGTAGGACGGCCGCATCCGGGTGCCGGCCTCGGGCCCGAACATGGCGCGGGCAAACGCGTCGAGGGTGCCCTTGAGGTGCGCCATGGTGAGCCCGGTGTCGACGGCGAGCCCTTCGACCTGGTGGAACACCGGGGTGTGGGTCGCGTCGAGCTCGTCGGTGCGGAACGTGCGGCCCGGGCACGCCACGTACACCGGCAGCTCCCGCTCGAGCAGCGAGCGGACCTGCACCGGCGACGTGTGGGTGCGCAGCACCGTCCCGGAGTCCTGGCCCTGCGCCGCGTCACCCAGGTAGAAGGTGTCCTGCATGGTGCGGGCCGGGTGGTCCTTGCCGAAGTTGAGCGCGTCGAAGTTCAGCCAGGACGCCTCCACCTCCGGCCCCTCGGCCACCTCCCAGCCCATCGCGACGAAGATGTCGGCGATCCGCTCGGACAGCTGGGTGATCGGGTGCCGGGCCCCGCGCGGGCGGCGGCCGGTGGGCAGGGTGACGTCGACGGCCTCCTCGCGCAGCACCCGGGCGTCGCGCTCGGCGACCAGCACGGCGCGGCGCTCGTCGAACGCGGCCTGGGCCTCCTGGCGGGCCGCGTTGACCCGCTTCCCGGCGTCGGCCCGCTCGGGGCCGGGGAGGCTGCCCAGCGAGCGACGCGCCATCGGGATCGGGGCCCTGTCCCCGAGGTGTGCCGGCTTGACGGCGGCGAGCGCGTCGAGGTCGGCGGCGGCGTCGAACGCCGAGCGCGCGGCCTCCACCGCGGCCTTCAGCGCGTCCGGATCCAGCGGGCTGCCCGCGTCGTTCTCACTCATGGTGGCCCCGATCGTAGAGGGACGCCCCGAACGGGTTTCCGAGCAGGTCAGTCCGCGCCCGGCGGCAGCTGCGGGGCGACGCCGGCGCGGGCGCCGACCGTCGCGTACAGGCAGATCGCGGCCGCCGTGGCGAGGTTGAGGGACTCGGCCCGGCCGTGGATGGGGATCCGCACGCGGTGGTCGGCGGCGGCGAACACCTCCGGACCGGGGCCGTGCGCCTCGTTGCCGAGGATCCAGGCGACCGGCCCGGCGAGGATCCGGCTCGTGTCCGGGTCGTGCAGGTCCATCTCGCCGCGCCCGTCGGCCACCAGGGTGGTCAGCCCCGCGGCCCCGCAGGCGGCGACGACGGCAGCTGCGTCCCGCCCGCGGGCCACGGGCAGGTGGAACAGGCTGCCGGTGGAGGCCCGCACCGCCTTGCCGTTGTGCGGGTCGACGGTGTCCCCGGCCAGCAGGACGGCGTCGCAGCCGGCCGCGTCCGCGACCCGGACGACGGTGCCGACGTTGCCGGGGTCGGCGATGCCGGCGCAGACGGTGACGAAACCGGGTGCACCGGCGAGCGCGGTCGCGACCGGCACGTCGAGCAGGTCGCAGACCGCGACCAGCCCCTGCGGGGTGACGGTCTCGGACAGTGCGGCCGCCGCCTTCTCGGTGACGGCCAACACGCGGACGCCGCGGTCGCGGGCCCGTTCGACCAGCTCCGGGTTCCGTGCCCCGGCGGCCTCGGTCACGAAGAGCTCGTGCACGGGGCCGGCGGCGAGGGCCTCGCGGACGGCCTGGGCCCCCTCGACGAGGAAACGCCCGGCCCGATCACGCCCGGCGCGGCGCAGCAGCTTGCGGGCTGCCGCGACGCGCGGGGTGCGTTCGGTGCCGGGCGTCTCGGCGCGGATCACCTCAGGCCGCGGAGCCCTGCTCGGAACCGGCCGGCAGGTTCTCCTTCGCGATCTTGACGAGGGCGGTGAACGCGGCGGGGTCGCTCACGGCGATCTCGGCGAGGTTCTTGCGGTCGACCTCCACACCGGCGGCCTTGAGGCCCTGGACGAACCGATTGTAGGTCATGTCGTTGGCGCGGGCCGCGGCGTTGATCCGGGTGATCCACAGCTGCCGGAAGTCGCCCTTGCGCTGGCGACGGTCCCGGTAGGCGTAGTTCATGGAGTGGAGCATCTGCTCCTTGGCCTTGCGGTACAGCCGCGAACGCTGTCCGCGGTAGCCGGCGGCCGACTCCAGCGTGGTGCGGCGCTTCTTCTGGGCGTTCACCGCGCGCTTCACGCGTGCCATGGTGTGTCTCCTGAGGTGGTTCGGCGGTCTCCGAGGGGCACGGCGGCCGCCGGAAGTTCGTGTGGGGCGGGAAGGTCAGCGACCGAGCAGCTTCTTGACGCGCTTCACGTCCGGCTTGGCCACGTCGACGACACCCGACAGGTCACGCTTCTCCTTGCGCGACTTCACCTCCAGGCGGTGCCGCAGGCCGGCCTGCTGACGCATCAGCTTGCCGCTGCCGGTGGTGCGGACGCGCTTCGCGGTCCCCTTGTGCGTCTTGTTCTTGGGCATGACGTTTCCGTTCGGTGTCGGCCCCCGCCGGTGGCGGGGGTCGGTTCGGGTACTGCGTGTCCACCTCCGCCGACCGGGGGGCCGGTGGCGGAGGCCGGCCTCACGCCTCGGCGTCCGCCGGGGCGTCGGAGGTGGTGGCCGCGGACTTGCGCGGTGCCGGCTTCTTGGTCGGAGCGAGGACCATCGTCATGTTCCGACCGTCCTGCTTCGGCGCGGCCTCGACCACGGCGATGTCGCCGATGTCCTCGGCCAGACGCTGGAGCAGCCGGTAGCCCAGCTCGGGACGCGACTGCTCGCGACCACGGAACATGATCGTGACCTTGACCTTGTTGCCGCCCTCGAGGAAGCGGCGGACGTGGCCGCGCTTGGTCTCGTAGTCGTGCTTGTCGATCTTCGGCCGGAGCTTCTGCTCCTTGATCACGGTGAGCTGCTGGTTGCGCCGGGACTCCCGGGCCTTCTGCGCGCTCTCGTACTTGAACTTGCCGTAGTCCATGAGCTTGCAGACCGGCGGGCGAGCCTGGGCGGCCACCTCGACCAGGTCGAGGTCGGCGTCCTGGGCCAACCGCAGGGCGTCCTCGATGCGCACGATCCCGACCTGCTCCCCGTTCGGGCCGACGAGGCGGACCTCGGGCACGCGGATGCGGTCGTTGATGCGGGGCTCTGTGCTGATGGGGTCTCCTGAGTAACTCGCTGTCGCTACAACCTGCTGCGCCGGCGACGACAAGCGAAGACCCGTTGATCGGCCGGCGACGCACGGGCGCCGCGAGGCCGGACCATGGACCCGGACACCGCTACGAGCACGGCGCGGGTGGGAGCGGGGCTCCACTTGACGCCCGGAACACACGCCTCAACGCGGTCCCGGGTGGTCGCATTCCCGAGAATAGCAGCCCGCCTCCGGGCGGGCCGGGCGGGTCGGCGGACCGGACCGCTCCCCCCGGACGGCGTCGTCCGCCGACGATGATCGCCCCGTGGGGTGGCGTCGGCGGCCGCACGGACGGTACCGCTGGCCGTTCCGACCGGGCATTTCCCCGTCGCCGCGTTGGAGCCGGGGCGTCCGGGCGCCACGATGACGGCCCGCAACCGATCCCCGAGAGGACCTCGCGGTGCCGACCGACCCCACCCCCGCCGTCACGGTGTGCGTCCCGGTGTACCAGGGCGCCGCCCACGTGGAGCAGACGCTGCGCAGCGTGCTCGACCAGGACGTCGACCTCGAGGTGGTCGTCCGGGACAACGGCAGTACCGACGGCACGTCGGACGTGGTCCGGGGCCTCGGCGACCCGCGGGTCCGGCTCGTCCAGGCCGAGGACACGGTGCCGATGCCCGAGAACTGGGCCCGGACCGTGGAGCTCGCCCGGGCCGACCTCGTGAAGATCGTCTGCGCCGACGACCTCGTCGCGCCGGGCGCGCTGGCCGCGCAGGTCGCGACGCTCACCGCGGACCCGTCGCTGGCCCTGGCCGTCGGCCGGACCGACATGATCGACGCCGCGGGCCGGACCCTGTTCCCCAACCGGCACGTGCCGCGGACGCTGCTGGGCCCGCGGGGTGCGGCGGACGTGCTGCGGGCCGTCGTCCGGCACGGGGGAAACCCGATCGGCCCCCCGGCCGCGGTGACGTTCCGCCGCGCGTACTACGAGGCGATCGGCGGTGTCGACGGCACGCTGCTGTTCACGATGGACCTCGACCTGTGGGTCCGGCTGCTGCGGCACGGCGGGCTGCACGGCGACCGGCGCACGGCTGCCTCGTTCCGGATCCACCCCGGTTCGGCGTCGGCCGCGGCGACCCGGGCCGAGTTCGCCGTGCAGCGGGAGTTCACCCGGCGGCTCATCCGGGACGCCGAACCGGTGATCCGGCGCCGTGACCGCGCGATCGGGATCGCCGGCTGCTACGGCGCCCTGGCGCGGCGGTACGCGCTGTTCATGCTCGGCGGGGCCCTCGAGACGGTCCGGGCGCGGCGCGCCTGACCGGCGTCGATCAGGGAACGCGCCGGACCGCGCTCGCCGGACCAGGGCCGCCTGACCGAGGGTCGCGGGGCCCGGGGCCGCCGGGCCCGGGGTTGCCGGACCCGGGGTTGCCGGAGCCGGCGCGCCGGACCCGGGGCCGCTGCCGGGGCGCCGGACCGGAGCGGTCAGCCGGCGGTGGCCGCCTTCGCCCGGCCCCGCGTGCCACCGGCCCCGTTCCGGGAAGCCGTGCCCGACCGCCGTCGCGGTGCCGGGGCCGGGTCCGGGGTCACCAGGTCGCGCAGGAACCGGCCGGTGTGGCTCTCCGGGTGCGCCGCGACCTGCTCCGGCGTGCCCTGCGCGACGACCGTCCCGCCGCCGGAACCGCCCTCCGGGCCCATGTCGATGATCCAGTCCGAGGTCTTGATGACGTCGAGGTTGTGCTCGATGACGATCACCGTGTTGCCCTTGTCGGCCAGCCCCTGGATCACCGCGAGCAGCTTGCGGATGTCCTCGAAGTGCAGGCCCGTGGTCGGCTCGTCCAGGATGTAGACGGTCCGGCCGTTGCTGCGCTTCTGCAGCTCGGAGGCCAGCTTCACGCGCTGCGCCTCACCGCCGGACAGCGTCGGCGCCGGCTGCCCGAGCCGGACGTAGCCGAGACCGACGTCGACCAGGGTCCGCAGGTACCGGCTGATCGAGGTGATCGGCTCGAAGAACTCGGCGGCCTCCTCGATCGGCATGTCGAGGACGTCGGCGACGGTCTTGCCCTTGTAGTGGACCTCCAGGGTCTCCCGGTTGTAGCGGGCCCCCTTGCAGACCTCGCACGGGACGTAGACGTCCGGCAGGAAGTTCATCTCGATCTTGATCGTCCCGTCGCCGGTGCACGCCTCGCAGCGGCCACCCTTGACGTTGAACGAGAACCGGCCCTCGGTGTAGCCGCGGACCTTGGCCTCGGTGGTGGCCGCGAACAGCTTGCGGACCTTGTCCCACACCCCGGTGTAGGTGGCCGGGTTCGAGCGGGGGGTACGCCCGATCGGCGACTGGTCGACGCGCACGAGCTTGTCGACCTGGTCGACGCCGGTGATCCGGGTGTGCCGGCCGGGCACCTGGCGAGCGCCGTTGAGCCGGTTCGCCAGGACCGTGGCGAGGATGTCGTTGATCAACGTGGACTTCCCCGAGCCGGACACCCCGGTGACCGAGACGAGGCCGCCGAGCGGCACGTCGACGTCGATCCCGCGCAGGTTGTGCTCGCGGGCGCCGACGATCGTCAGCTTCCGGTCCGGGTCGAGCGTGCGGCGCTGCGGCAGCGGGATCGACTTCCGCCCGGACAGGTAGGCACCGGTCAGCGAGGTGTCGTGCGACTCCAGGTCGGCGACCGTGCCCGAGTGCACGATGTGCCCGCCGTGCTCCCCCGCGCCGGGGCCGATGTCGACCGCCCAGTCGGAGGCGCGGATGGTGTCCTCGTCGTGCTCGACGACGATGAGCGTGTTGCCCAGGTCGCGCAGCCGGCTCAGGGTGTCGATGAGCCGCCGGTTGTCCCGCTGGTGCAGGCCGATCGACGGCTCGTCGAGCACGTACAGCACCCCGACCAGCCCGGACCCGATCTGGGTGGCCAGCCGGATCCGCTGCGCCTCGCCGCCGGACAGCGTGCCCGCGGCCCGGTCCAGCGACAGGTAGTCCAGCCCGACGTCGAGCAGGAAGCCGAGCCGGGCCTGGACCTCCTTGAGCACCGCGCCGGCGATCATGGCCTGGCGGTCGTCGAGCACCATGCCGTTGAGGAACGCCGAGCACTCGGCGACCGACATGCTCGAGACCTGCGCGATCGACCGCTCCCCCAGGTCCTGGTGCGGCAGGGTCACGGACAGCACCTCGGGCCGCAGCCGGGCACCGCCGCAGGCCGGGCACGGGATGTCGCGCATGTAGCCCTCGTAGCGCTCGCGCTGCGACTCCGACTCGGTCTGCTCCAGGCGCCGCTCCAGGAAGGGCATGACGCCCTCGAAGTTGGCGTAGTACGAGCGCTCGCGGCCGTACCGGTTGCGGTAGCGGACGTGCACCTGGTCGGTGCTGCCCTGGAGCACCGCCTTCTGGGCGGCCGCGGGCAGCTTCCGCCAGGGCGTGTCCATCCGGAAGCCGATCGCGTTCGACAGCCCGGTCAGCAGCCGCCCGAAGTACTCGGCGTTGTGCCCCGACGACCAGGGCGCGATGGCGCCGTCGGCCAGCGACAGGTCCGGGTCGGGGACGACGAGCTCCGGGTCGACCTCCTTCTTGATGCCGATGCCGGTGCAGGCCGGGCAGGCGCCGTAGGGCGAGTTGAAGGAGAAGGTGCGCGGCTCGAGGTCGTCGACGGCCAGGGTGTGGCCGTTCGGGCAGGCCATCCGCTCGGAGAACCGGCGCTCCCGGCCGGGGTCGTCTGCGGGGAGGTCGACGAAGTCGAGGACGACCAGCCCGTCGGCGAGCCGCAGCGCGGTCTCCACCGAGTCGGTGAGCCGCTGCTTGGCGGTCGCCTTGACCGACAGCCGGTCGACGACCACCGCGATGTCGTGCTTCTCCTGCTTCTTCAGCGTGGGCGGGTCGGAGAGCTGGTACACGGTGCCGTCGACGAGCACCCGCGAGTAGCCCTGCGACTGCAGGGTGGAGAACAGGTCGACGAACTCGCCCTTGCGGGTCCGGACGACCGGGGCGAGCACCTGGAAGCGGCTGCCCTGCTCCATCTCCAGGACCTGGTCGACGATCTGCTGCGGGGTCTGCTTCGCGATCCGCTCGTCGCACTGCGGGCAGTGCGGGATCCCGGCGCGGGCGTAGAGCAGCCGCAGGTAGTCGTGGATCTCGGTGATCGTGCCGACCGTGGAGCGCGGGTTGCGGTTGGTCGACTTCTGGTCGATCGAGACCGCCGGGGACAGACCCTCGATGAAGTCGACGTCGGGCTTGTCCATCTGCCCGAGGAACTGGCGGGCGTAGGCCGACAGCGACTCGACGTAGCGCCGCTGCCCCTCCGCGAAGATCGTGTCGAACGCCAGGCTCGACTTCCCGGAGCCGGACAGCCCGGTGAACACGATCATGCTGTCGCGGGGCAGGTCGATGTCGACGCCCTGCAGGTTGTGCTCCCGCGCGCCGCGCACGACCAGCTTGGGACCGCTCGGGACCGGCGACGCCCCCGGGGACAGGGCGGTGCCGGCGTCACGGCGGTCGGGCCTCTGGTCGCTCACGATGCGCGCCTCCTGGAACGGCGAGGTCGTCGGGGGACCCTGGTGGGACACCCACGGCGGTCGGGACATTCCGCGACCGGGCTGTGACGTCCGGCGGCTGCCGGCCGCGGGGGTGTCTCCACGTCCGGCACCGATGCTAGGTCGACCCTCCGACAAGAATCCCGCGAGCGTGTGTTCCCGCAGGTCCCCCTCGGTGGATGCGCCCCGGCACGCGCCGGTCGGTACACCGCAACCATACTCGTACGCATGTTCGAGCCGTGAGCGGGCCCGCCCGTGCGACCGGCGGGTTCTCCCTGCGGCCGATGCCGGGCCGGGCCGTTACCCTCGCGCCCGTGGACGTCCTGGACTACTACACCGGTCACACCGACCCGGGTGGCGCGGCCATCCGGCGCGACCTCGACCGGCTGAGCATCAGCAAGATCTCGGTCGGCGAGATGGACAACAACGCCTACCTGCTCGTGTGCAAGCAGAGCAACGAGGCGCTGCTGATCGACGCGGCCGCGGAGCCGGCCCGGCTCGCCGATCTCATCGGCGCCACCGACGAGCGCCCGGACCTGCGCCATCTCGTCACCACCCACCGGCACGCCGACCACTGGCAGGCGCTGGGCGCGATCGCCGGAATGTTCGAGCCGCGGCTGATCGCGCACCCGCAGGACGCGCCCGAGCTCCCGGCGCCGATGGACGAGTTCGTCGAGGACGGTGACACGATCTCCTTCGGCGAGATCGAGCTGGAGGTCACCCACCTGCGCGGGCACACGCCGGGCTCGATCGCGCTGCTCTACCGGGGCGAGGACCGGCCGCACCTGTTCACCGGCGACAGCCTCTTCCCGGGCGGGCCGGGCAAGACGTGGTCGCGGGAGGACAACGCGCAGCTGCTGGCCGACCTCGAGGAGCGGGTGTTCGACCGGCTCCCCGACGAGACCTGGTTCTACCCGGGGCACGGCGACGACTCCACGCTCGGCGCGGAGCGGCCGCACCTTCCGGAGTGGAAGTCGCGCGGCTGGTAGCCGCTGCCGGGCCACCCGTCGGGACTGCCTGCCATCGGCGGGTCTCCCCGACGGCGCGGTGCCCGTGGGATGCGCCGACCGTGAGCGGGTGAGGCGGCTGACCCGCGCCACGCCCGGATCGATCAGCACGCTCCCGCCCCCGAGGGGGCGACCCCGTGCACCTCGGGCACGGCGCCCCAGATCGATCAACACGGTGTCGCCTCGGGCGGGGCGACACCGTGCACCTCGACCCCCGAACCCGGGTCGATCAACACGACGTCGCCCCGCGGAGGGCACCAACGTGCACCTCGGGCACGGCGCCCCGATCGATCAACACGTTGTCGCCTCGAGCGGGGCGATACCGTGCACCTCGAGCACGGCGCCCCGATCGATCAACACGATGTGACCCCGGGCGGGGCGACAACGTGCACCTCGACAACCGCACCGGTCTCGATCAGCACGATCCCGCCCTCGACAGGGCAGCACCGTGCACCTCGAGCACCACGCCCAGATCGATCAGCACGATCCCGCCCCGGCCGGGACGACAACGTGCACCTCGACCCCCGAACCCGGGTCGATCAACACGATGTGGCCACGGGCGGGGCGACAACGTGCAACTCGCGCCCCGAGCCCGGATCGATCAACACGACGTCGCCCCGCGGAGGGCACCAACGTGCACCTCGGGCACGGCGCCCCGATCGATCAGCACGTTGTCGCCTCGGGCGGGGCGACAACGTGCAACCCGAGCCTCGCTCACGGGCCGATCAACTCGGTGTTGGCGCCGACACCGTGCCTCTCGAGCGCCGCGCGCGTGTCGATCGGCCCGTGTCGAGCAGACCGTCCTGGCGAGCACGAACGCGACCGCTGCGGGCCTGCCGAATCGGACTACTGGGTTACTCCGTTCGGCGGCTAACGCTGGGCCGCGCGTCGCGATGTCACCGGTGGACGGGCCGCACCAGGCGGCTCTGGTCACCGGGAGACCAGCCGTGGTGCGCACCGATCAGCCCCGAGCACGCCGTCTCGGCCGCCGCACGCTCGGTGCGCTCGTACCGGCGACGCTCGTCGCCGCCCTGGGCGTCGCGGCCGCGCTCACCCTGACCGAGATCCCTGCCGCCTCGGTCGCCGAGGCCACCGGCCCGATCGAACCGGCCGCGGCCCCGCGCCCGAACGCGCCGGCCGCGCTGCCGCGCACGCTGGTGCCGCCGCCACCGCTCCCCGACCGCGTCGTCCCTCCGTTCCCGCTCCCGGTGCCGGCCGGCGAGGAACCCGAGCCCGAACGCGCCACCGTCTACACGTGTGATCCGACCGGCGATCCCGAGTTCGGCGACCCCGGCAACCCGAACGTGATCACCAACAAGGACTGCCCGGAGATCAACGCAGCGAAGGAGCGGGCCAACCGGGAGTTCGCGGAGCAGCTCGACGGAGAGGTCGTCGGGGACCATCGGGAACGCACCTGTTCGGACCCCACCAGCGCCGAGTACGGCACCGCTGCTTGTGGTGCCGACGCCGACGGCGACGGGCTGATGGATGGCGGACCGCTCGACACCAACTGAGGGCACGCCGAACGCCGGCCCGGTTCACGAGCCCACCTGTCATCGGATGCGGCCGGAAGGCCGGTTCGCTCCGCCCCTCCTCCCGCTAGCGTTGCGGCACACACGGGGGGAGCGACAGATGGTGTTCAAGAAGCTCAAGGCGCGGTTCGGCGGCGGCACGACGGTCGACACGGCCGTGCACACCCCGGTCACGCAGCCGGGCGGGTTCCTCGACGGCGTCGTCGAGATCGTCGGCGGCGACGTCGAGCAGCGGATCAAGTACCTGGCGCTGCGGCTCGAGGTCGAGGTGGAGGTCGAGCGGGACGACCGCGAGCACCGCTCGACGACGTCGTTCGCGGAGCAGCGGGTCGCGGACCGGTTCGAGCTGCATCCCGGCGAGCGGCGTTCGGTGCCGTTCCGGTTCGAGGTTCCGCTGCAGTCACCGTTCAACGTGGTGCACGGCCGCGACCTCCCTGGCGTCCGGCTCGGCCTGCGCACCGAGCTGGACATCGCCGGCTCGCTCGACCGGGGCGACCTCGACCCGGTCCGGGTCGAGCCGATCCCGCCGCAGCAGCGGCTGCTGGCCGCGTTCGAGCAGGCCGGCTGCCATTTCCTGCGGGCCGACGTCGAGCAGGGCCACATCCCGGGCGCGCAGTTCGGCTTCTACCAGGAGATCGAGTTCGCGCCACCGCGGGACCTGCGGGGCCTCAAGGAGGTGGAGGTCAGCTTCCTGGCCGGGCCGCACGCGATCGACGTCCTGATCCAGGGCGACCGTCGCGGCGGGTTCCTCGACGCCGGCGGGGACCGGGTCGCCCGGCTCACCATCCCGTACGACCAGCTCGATCGGCACGACTGGGCGTCCGAGATGCGCGGGCACCTGGGAGAGCTGGCGCGACGGCGGGGCCTGTTCGGCTGAGACGAGCCGGGCGCTACGGCAGGCCGGGCGGCGGCCCGGCGCCCGCGGCGGCGTACAGCTCGCGCCACCGGTCGGCCGGCAGCCGCTCGAGCGGGCGGTCGGCCAGCTCCCACGCCGCCGGGACGGCCACGGCGAGCAGGTCCGCGCCGAGCAGCCCGGCGTCGTCGAGCTCGGCGACCAGCTGCGGTGCCCGGGGGCCACCGACCCGGGCGACGGCGGCCTCCCACTCGGCCGGGGTGAGCGGGCGATCCCGGTCGAGCAGGGCGTTCACGGTGATCTCGTAGAGGGCCTGGCTCACGCGGCCCAGGTTGCCAGCCGTGCGACGACCGGTGCGAGATCCGCGGCATGCGGCGCACCGACCCGCATCACCGGCTCCCCGTCGACCGCCGGACGATCATCGTCACGGGACGACCGGCCGTCGTGACTGCTCCGAACGGACGCTGTGCCGGGCGTGGTGCCCGCTTAGCGTGCCGGACCGATGAGCGCTCCCCACGCCGACGACCGTGACCCCATCCACCCCGAGGACCGCCCCGACGGCCGTCCGGCGGCGGCCGTGGTCGACGGGCCGGTGGTGCCGGTCCCGCGGACGGAGCCACCGCCGGGCCCCGGACCGCTGGCCGGCGCCCCAGCACAGCCCGCCCCGCCACAGCCCGCCCCGCCACAGCCCGCCCCGCCACGATCCGCTCCACCGGAGCCCGCTCCGCCACAACCCGCTCCGCCGAAGCCCGCTCCACCACAACCTGCTCCGCCCGCGGTCCCCGGCCCCCGCGGCGGCACGCCGGCCGCACCCGGGACGATCCTGCCCGCCGGACCGCCCCCACCGGCGTCGGACGCGGTGACCGGCCCGGTGCCGGGCCCGGGCACGGGCCCGCACACCCCGCCGCTGCCGTGGCCCGCGGTGGTCCTCACCGCCGAGGCCCCGGAGGCGCCCGCGGGTGCGCCGGCCTGGCGGCGCGCCCTGCACGGCCTCGCCCCGGCCCGGCTCGGCGCCGTCGGGCACCGGACCGCCGCGGTCGCCGTCGGTGCGACCTTCATGCTGGCCGTCGCGGCCGTCGTCACGACGTCCGCCGGGACCGGGGAGGGCACCGGCGGCAACCCGGCGGGCCCGCCGGCCGAGGCGCCGGTCGCGGCACCGCCCGACCTGGTCGCCGGAACGAGGGCGGCCGACCCGGCCACGTTCGGGGCCACCCCGTCGTTCACCTCACCGACCGGCAACATCGCGTGCCGGATCGACGACGGCGCGGCCCGCTGCGACGTCGAGGACCGCACCTGGACGCCGCGGGGCGCGTCCGGCTGCGCCGAGGCCGGTCTGGTCGTCGACGGCGCGGCGCGGGCACGCGCGACCTGTGACGGCACCCCGGCCCGGCCGGGCGGCACGGCGCTCCGCTACGGCACGCACGTCACGCACGGCGACCTGACCTGCGTGAGCCGGCGGTCCGGGGTCGAGTGCCGGGACGCCCGCAGCGGGCACGGCTTCGTCGCGTCCCGGGCGTCGTACCGGCTGTACTGAGACTCGGCTAGCGTCCCGGCCGTGACGGTGATCGTGGAGATCTTCACCGACGGTGCCTGCGTCCCGAACCCGGGCCCGGGCGGCTGGGGTGCGGTGCTGCGCTACGGCACGCACGAGCGCGAGCTGCACGGTGGCGAGCCGGCGACGACCACGAACAACCGCATGGAGCTCACCGCCCCGATCCGCGCGCTGGAGGTGCTGACCCGGCGCAGCGTCGTCCACCTGCACACCGACAGCACCTACGTCCGCAACGGGATCACCCGCTGGCTGCCGAGCTGGAAGGCGCGCGGGTGGCGGACCGCGGCCGGCGAGCCGGTGAAGAACGACGACCTGTGGCGGGAGCTGGAGGCCGCGGTCGGCCGGCACGACGTCACCTGGTTCTGGGTCAAGGGGCACGCCGGCCACCCGGAGAACGAGCGGGCCGACCGGCTCGCCGCGCGCGGGTGCGCGGAGGCCGGCGGCTCCGTCGCGAAGCCGGCCCGCCCGCGGGCCCCGCGCGGGCGGCGGCGCGCGCCGGCCTGAGCTCGCCGTCGGGGGTGTCGGCTAACGTCCGGCGCGACCGCCGACCCCCGGAGAGAGCACGCCGTGACCGACTCGTTCCCCCGCCTGCACGCCCGCACTCGCCGGTTCACGCTCGGCGTGCCCCGCGGCTTCACCGTCGCCCCGGACGGCTCCCGCGCGGTGTTCCTGCGCAGCCGGTCCGGGACGGACCCGGTGACCTGCCTGTGGTCGATCGACGCGGCGACCGGGATGGAACGGCTGCTCGTCGATCCCGCGGAGGTCCCCGGCCTGCCCGGTGAGGAGGATCTGCCGGCCGAGGAGCGGGCCCGCCGGGAACGCGTGCGCGAGCAGGCGGGCGGCGTCGTCGGGTACACGGTGGACACCGCGGTCGAGCGGGCGGTGTTCGCGCTGTCCGGCCGGCCGTTCACCGTCTCCCTGACCGGCACACCGGACGTCCGGCCGCTGGACGTCGGTGGGATCGAGGCCGTCGTCGACCCGCGGATCGACCCGACCGGGACCCGGGTCGCGTTCGTCGCGGGGCGGGCCCTGCACCTGCACGACCTCGCCTCCGGGTCCACCACCCGGCTCGTCGCCCCGGAGGGTCCCGCGGTCTCCTACGGTCTCGCGGACTTCGCCGCGGCCGAGGAGATGGGCCGCACGCGCGGCTTCTGGTGGTCCCCCGAGGGGGACGCGCTGCTCGTCGCCCGCGTCGACGAGTCCCCGGTCGCGCGCTGGCACATCGCCGATCCGGCACATCCGGACCGGGCACCGGCCGAGATCCGCTACCCGGCCGCGGGCACGCCGAACGCGCTCGTCGGGCTGGAGATCGTCACGGTCGGCGGCGAGCGCACCCCGGTGACCTGGGACGCCGCCGCCCACGAGTACCTGGCCACCGCGGGGTGGGACGCGCACGGCCCGCTCATCTCGGTGCAGCCCCGCGACCAGCGCGAGGTGCGCACGCTGGCCGTCGACCCGGCGACCGGCGCGACCCGCACGCTGCACGTCCAGGCCGACCCGGTGTGGGTGGAGAACGTGCCGGGCGTCCCGGCGCGGACCGCGTCCGGGCTGCTCGTGCGGGCCGAGGACGCCGGCGGGGCCCGCCGGCTGGTCGCCGGCGACACCGCGCTGACCGAACCTGATCTGCAGGTCCGCGAGGTGCTCGGGATCGACGGCGAGACCGTGCTGTTCCGGGCGTCGGCCGAGCCGACCTCGGTGGCGCTCCACTCGGTCACGCCCGGTGCGGAACCGGTCCGGCTGTCGCCCGCCGAGGGGCTGCACTCCGGCACCACGTCGGGCGGCACCCTGGTGCGGGTCTCGCAGGATCTCGGCAGCGCACCGCACGCCGTGCTGGTCACCGCCGACGGCACCGAGCGCCCGGTCGCCGGGCACGCCGTGGACCCGGGGTTCTCCCCCGACGTCACGTTGCGCGCGTTCGGCGAGCGGGAGCTGCGGACGGCGGTGTTCCTGCCGGCCGGGCACGTCCCCGGCACGAAGGTCCCGGTGCTGCTCGACCCGTACGGCGGCCCCCACTCCCAGCGGGTCGTGCAGGCCCGCAACGCGCACCTGACCAGCCGCTGGTTCGCCGACCAGGGGTTCGCGGTGCTCGTGACCGACGGCCGCGGGTCCCCCGGCCGCGGTCCGGAGTTCGAGCGCGCGATCCACGGCGACCTCGCCGGGCCGGTGCTGGAGGACCAGATCGCGGCGCTGCACGCGGCCGCCGAGGAGTACCCGGACCTCGACCTGGCCCGGGTCGGCATCCGCGGCTGGTCGTTCGGCGGCTACCTGGCCGCGCTCGCGGTGCTGCGCCGCCCGGACGTGTTCCACGCCGCGATCGCCGGCGCCCCGGTGACCGACTGGGCGCTCTACGACACCCACTACACCGAGCGCTACCTGGGGCTTCCCGGCGGTGAGCCGTACACCCGGTCGTCGATCGTGGACGACGCCGCGGTGCCCCCGACCGGCGAGGCGCCGCACCGGCCGCTGATGATCGTGCACGGGCTGGCCGACGACAACGTCGTCGCCGCGCACACGCTGCGGCTGTCCTCGGCACTGCTCGCCGCGGGCCGGCCGCACCAGGTGCTTCCGCTGTCCGGGGTCACGCACATGACGCCGCAGGAGGTGGTCGCCGAGAACCTGCTGCTGCTCCAGGTCGGGTTCCTGCGCGACGCGCTCGGCACGTGAGGTCCCCGGGCGGCGCGGCCACCGCGGGGCCCCCTTGCGGTCCCCCGCCCGGTGTGGCTACCTGGGTCCCGGACGGCCCTTCGCGCCGATCCGGTTCAACCCGGCCACACGGCGACGGAGCCGTGGGAGGCACATGACGATGCGTGACGATTTCCCGACCCAGGCTGAATCCCGCTCCGCGCGGCGAGGTGACGCATGAGCGTCGACACGTCCGCCCCGGCCCGGCCGGAGGCGGCGAGATGGTTCTGCGAACCCTGCGGCTTCGTCTACGACCCCGCGGAGGGCGACCCGGACGGCGGGATCCCGCCGGGGACGCCGTTCGAGGAGATCCCCGACGACTGGATGTGCCCCATCTGTGGTGCCGGCAAGGCGGACTTCCGGATGTTGGAGCCGGGTGAGGACTTCCCGGGGATGTGAGGGACACCGATGACCATGATCGCCGGGTACGCCCACTTCGCGCAGCTCGCCGAGTCGCTGCAGTGGGACGAGACCGAGATCGACTACACGGCCGACCGCGCGGGGTGGCCGCGGCTCACCGACTCCGAGAACGCCCAGCTCCTCGGGCTGATCGCCGGCTTCTGCATCGCCGAGGCCTCGGTGGCCGGGCAGCTCGGTTCCTACCAGGCGGCCGCGCGTGACGCCTCGATGGAGGCCACCTTCCGGGCCCAGGCCCGCGACGAGGCACGGCACGCACGCTTCTTCGACCTCGTCGCCGCCGACGTCGCCGGCGTGCCCGGCCCGACCCCCGCGGCGCGGCGCGACGTGCTGCGCGGGCACGTCAGCTCCGAGCTGGTCGGGCTGTTCGAGCAGCGCTTGCCGGACACCGCCCGGCGGCTCGCCGAGGACCACACCGGCCTGACCGGCGCCGTCGGCCTGTACCACATGGTGATCGAAGGTGTGGTGCTCCTGGCGGGCCAGAACGCGATGCTCGACGCGCTCGAGGGCCTGTCCGTCGAGCTGCCCGGCGTGCGGAAGGGGATGGAGCTGGTCCTCCGCGACGAGCGCTGGCACATCGGGTTCGGGTCACGCATCGTGCAGGGCTCCGCGATCAGCGCCGAGCAGGCCGCCGACCTGCTCGAACAGGGCGAGGAGTCCGCGAAGGTCTGGGGTGACCTCATCTCCCCCGCCGCCATCGAGACCGCGGTGCGCCAGCACAAGCGCCGGCTCAAGGCGGCCGGCATCAAGTTCTGGTGACGAGCCGGGCACCGAAGTGAGAGTAAACATGTGTTTCGACGGGGCTACGTGACGAAACACGTGTTTCGTTCACCGCGTCTCCGGCCCGCATGCCGCGGCGGAATGTGCCCGGCCACCGGGCGGTGTGCCCGGCGAGCCCCGGTCGCCGCACTGTCCATACGCGAGTGACCGACGGCTCCGCCGCACGTCACCGGGCTGCGGCGGCTCGCCGGGAAAGGTTCGCGATACCACGTCGAGATTTCCGCTTCCCGGCCCCGAGCGATCGCCCCGGCAATTCCTGCGCGATCCGATAATCGTCGGCATGCCGCCCGCCACGCGAATCCACAGTGGTCACGGAAAATGGTGGGACGGTAAATGATGGAACGGTCGGCGGATTCCGCCCCACCACGCACCGCACCCGCCGGCAGCCCCGGACGGCCGTCGGGCCGCACCCGTCCCGCCCCGGCGCCCCACCCGGGCCGCCGGACCGGGGCCGGTCCCGGCCGCCGGCGCCCGGCTCGTCCGGGGCTCGGCGCTGACCAGCACCGCCGTCACCCGTACGGTCCGTCGCGAGCCCGCCTACCTGACCGTTCGGACAGGGTCAATCCGAGGGCGTTCGGGCCGCCGCGCCCGCATGCCCGCTCCCGTTGCCCCGCAGCGGGCGACGAGCCGTACAACGTGGACCGACAAGGTCGGGTATTCGCCGGCCTCGCCGACCCGGCCGGTACCGTTGATCGTTTCTCGAAATCCGCGCGGAAGCAGGGTTGACGGCCCGCACCAGCGGTGTGAAAGTGATCACGTACTCCACCGACAATTCGCGTTCGGGAGGATATGTCAATGACGACGACCGAAAGTGATCGGGAGGGCCAGCTGGCGGCGGCGGGGCTGGACGGGCAGAACCGCACCGCCCTGGGGCGCCTGCTCAACACGGGGAGCATCGGGCACGCGGAGGAGGACGCCGACGGGACCATGCGCGCCACGATCCGGATCCCGGAGGACGAGCTGCGCTACGACCCGTCCATCCTGATCCTCCCGCACGGCGGCGACCTCGTGCTGACCCTGATCAACGACGACAAGAACACGCACTGCGCGGTGCTGCCCTGCAACGGGGACCCCAAGTTCATCTGGCTGGTCAACCACGCCAAGGGGACGGCCTCGATCAACCTCGACGGTCCCGGCACCTACTACTACAGCTCCACCAGCGGCAACGACGAGGGCCGCGGCCTCGTCGGAGCGATCGTCATCACCGGGGAAGTCCCCGACCACGCCAAGCTCGACCGGCCCCCGCAGCCGCGCCCGTAGGAAGGAGCAGCACATGACCGACTACGTCGACGCCGGCGAGGCCATCTCGTTCGCGCAGCTGAGCAACGTCAAGGGCAGCGCACCTGCTACGTCCGCCGTGGACTACGAGCGGATCCGGGCCGCCGCCTCCGAGCCCGAGAACTGGCTCACCTACTACGGAACCTACGACGGTCAGCGGTGCAGCCGGCTCGACCAGATCAACAAGGAGAACGTGAAGCGGCTGGTACCGGCCTGGGTGTTCCAGGCCGGTGCGACGGGCATGCAGTCCGGTGCGTCGACCTACTCGTTCGAGGCCTCGCCGATCGTCGTCGACGGGATCATGTACGTCTCGGGGCCGGACGGGAAGGCGTGGGCCATCGACGCCACGACCGGCGAGGAGCTCTGGCGCTACAAGCACGCGTCGCCGTACGACGTGTCGCTGTGCTGCGGGAACGTGAACCGGGGCCTGGCGGTCGGGCACGGCAAGGTCTACATGTACACGCTCAACGCGCACCTCATCGCGCTCGACGCGACGACCGGCGAGAAGGTGTGGGACACGGTCAACGGCGACGTGCGGGCCGGCGAGAGCGGCACCGTCGCGCCGCTGCTCGTGAAGGACATGGTCATCTGCGGCAGCTCCGGCGGGGAGTTCGGGAGCCGGGGGCACCTCGACGCCTTCGACGCCCAGACCGGCGAGCGCCGCTGGCGCCGCTACATGGTGCCCAAGCCCGGCGAGCCCGGCTCCGAGACCTGGCCGGACGACGGCGAGGCGTGGCAGCGCGGCGGGGCGAACTGCTGGGTCACCCCGACCTACGACCCGGAGCTGGAGCTGCTCTACCAGGGCACGGGCAACCCGGCGCCGGACTTCGACGGCGGCGTGCGCCCCGGCGACAACCTCTACACCGACAGCACCGTCGCGGTGGACGTCAACACCGGGGAGATCCGCTGGCACTACCAGTTCACCCCGCACGACCTGTGGGACTACGACTCCACGATGGAGAACGTCCTGTTCGACGCGCCCGACGGCCGCAAGCTGCTCGGGCACGCCGACAAGAACGGCTACTTCTTCGTCCTGGACCGGACCAACGGTGACCTGGTCCGCGTGTTCCCGTTCGTCGACCGCATCACCTGGGGTGAGATCGCGCCGGACGGCACGGTCACGCCCAAGGTGTACCCGGACGAGGAGGGCGTCCCGGTGCACTTCTGGCCGGGTCCGGCCGGCGGCAAGGAATGGACGCACATGGCGTTCAACCCCCAGACCGGGCTGATGTACGTGCCGGTCCAGGAGGTCGGGGCGACGGCGACCCGCCGCCGGCGCGAGTTCAAGGAGAGCATCCCGTACTGGGGTGCGGGCGTCGCCGTGGACATCGAGGACTTCTACGGCTTCGTCGCCGCGATCGACCCCCTCACCGGCGAGGAGAAGTGGCGCTGGCGCAACGAGTACCCGATGTGTGCCTCGACGCTGACCACGGCGGGCGGGCTGGTCTTCCAGGGCACCCCGACCGGCGAGTTCGTCGCGCTCGACGCCGACACCGGCGAGAAGCTCTGGTCGTTCCAGTGCGGCAGCGGGCACCACTCGAGCCCGAGCACGTTCAGCGTCGACGGCCGCCAGTACGTCGTCGTGCCGACCGGCTGGGGTGGCTGGATCGAGGGGTTCCTGCCCGGGTTGCTCGGCGCCGCCGCAGGTGACGCGCTGTTCTGCTTCGCCCTGCCGGAGAGCTGAGGGAGACGAACGGCACTGCCGTCGCCGCGGACCACCGCAGAAGGGAGGTGACACCCGTGGAGCCCACCACCGTGTGGGAGGCGCCCGAGTTCGAGGAGATCGGCTGCGCCCCCGAGGTGACGATGTACATCGCCCGCACCGAGGGGTGACCCGGTGACACCGCAGGGGCGCCGGACGGCCCGTCCGGCGCCCCTGCCGGTGCGGCGCACCCGAGGAGGAGCATGAGGCTGCAGGTACTGGGCTCGGCCGCCGGCGGCGGCTTCCCGCAGTGGAACTGCGGATGCCCGGGCTGCCGCGCGGTGCGCGACGGGTCCCGGCCCGCCACGCCGCGCACCCAGTCGTCGATCGCGATCACCGCGGGGGACGGCTGGTGGCTGGTCAACGCCTCCCCCGACGTCCGGACCCAGCTCGCCGCCACGCCCGCGCTACACCCCGGCGGGGACCGGACCACCCCGCTGCGCGGCGTGCTGCTCACCGATGCCGAGATCGACCACACGCTCGGCCTCGTCCTGCTGCGCGAGGGCGGCGGGGTGCACCTGCACGCCACCGCGGCCACCGAACGCACCCTGCGCGCGGGCACCGGGCTGCTGACCACGCTGGAGCGGTTCTGCCCGGTGACCTGGACGCCGGTCGAGCCCGGCGTCGAGGTCGCGCTCGGGACCGGGCTGACCTACCGGGCGTTCGACGTGCCCACCAGCAAGCCCGACCGCTTCGGCACCTCGCGGAGCGCAGGCGGAGCGAGCATCGACGACACGGCTCCGGTTCCGGGCCGGGTCGTCGGGTACCGGTTCACCGACACCGCCACCGGCCGCTGCGCCGTCCACCTGCCGGGGGTGCAGGCGCTGACCCCCGCGGTGCTCGACGAGATCACCGGGGCCGACCTGCTGCTCCTCGACGGCACGACCTGGCACGACGACGAGCTCGTCCGGCTCGGGCTCGCGGCGAAGACCGCGCACGACATGGGGCACCTGCACGTCGGCGGCCCCGGTGGCAGCCTGGAGGTGCTGCGCCGGCTCGGGCCGGCCCGGGTGGTCTACGTCCACGTCAACAACACCAACCCGATCCTGCTGGACGACTCCGACGAGCGTGCCGAGGTGGAGAAGGCCGGGTTCGAGGTGGCCGTCGACGGCCTGGAACTGGAGGTCTGACCCGTGACCGCACTGACCGACCGCCCCGGCGCGCCCGCCGGTGAGCTCGTGGACCGGCTGCGGGCGCACGCCCACGCCTACCACAGCACGCACCCGTTCCACCTGCGCATGAACGCCGGCACGCTCACCCCCGACCAGATCCGCGGCTGGGTCGCGAACCGGTTCGCCTACCAGGAGGCGATCCCGGTCAAGGACGCCGCCATCCTGTCGAACTGCCCGGACGTCGCGGTCCGGCGGCGCTGGATCCGGCGGATCCTGGACCACGACGGCACCCCCGACCGCGCGGACGGCCCCGCCACGGGCGGCATCGAGGCATGGCTGCGGCTCGCCGAATCCTGCGGGCTGACCCGGGAGGAGGTCCTCGACCACCGGCACGTGCAGCCCGGTGTCCGGTTCGCCGTCGACGCCTACGTCACCTTCGCCCGCACGCGGCCGTGGGTGGAGGCGGTCGCGTCGTCGCTCACCGAGCTGTTCGCCCCGGACCTCATGGCCGAGCGGCTCGCCGCCTTCGAGCGCTACTACACCTGGATCGACCCGACCGGCCTGCAGTACTTCCGGAACCGGCTGGTACAGGCGCCGCGCGACTCCGAGCACGCGCTCGAGGTCGTCGTCGCGCACTGCCGCAGCGCTGCCGAGCAGGATGCCGCGGTGGGCGCGCTGTCCTTCAAGTGCGACGTCCTGTGGACGATGATGGACGCCATCGACCATGCCTACGCGTGACGCCACCGCCGCGGCCTCCGTGCCCCCGCCGCGGGACGCGCCGGGCGGTGCCGCGCGGCACCGGACACCGGGAGGCGCGATGCGGGAGATCAGCGGGGACGCCCGGCCCCGGCTCGGGCCGCACGTCCGGATGCGCCCGGACCGGGCCACCGGCGGGTACGTGCTGCTCGGGCCGGAGACCGTGGTCGTGCTGAACCAGACCGGGCACGCGGTGCTGCGCCTGTGCGACGGGGAACGCACCGTCGACCAGATCGTCACGTCCCTGGTCGCCGGGTTCGACGGCGCCGAGGAGCAGACGATCCGCGGGCAGGTGCACGACTACCTGGCCCGGCTGGCCGACCGGAACCTGGTGGCCCTGTGACCGCCCCGGTGACCGGGACCGCGCCCCGCCCGTTCGGCCTGCTCGCCGAGCTCACCTACCGCTGCCCGCTCGCCTGCGCGTACTGCTCGAACCCGATCGAGCTCGCCCGCTACGCCGACGAGCTCGGCACCGCCGACTGGCAGCGGGTGTTCACCGAGGCGGCCGACCTCGGCGTCCTGCAGTGCCACCTGTCCGGCGGCGAGCCGCTGCTGCGCCGGGACCTGCCCGAGCTCGTCCGCACCGCGAACCGGCTCGGCATGTACACGAACCTGGTCACCAGCGCCGTCGGCCTGTCCCGGCCGCGCGCGGTGGAGCTCAAGGAGGCCGGGCTGGACCACGTGCAGATCAGCGTGCAGGCCGACGAGCCCGCCACGTCGGACCGGATCGCCGGGCTCCGGTCGTTCGACCGCAAGGTGGCCGCGTGCCGGCTGGTCCGGGAGCTGGGGTGGCCGCTGACGGTCAATGTCGTCCTGCACCGGCAGAACATCGACCGGATCGCCGCGATCCTCGACCTCGTCGAGGATCTGCAGGCCGACCGCGTGGAGCTGGCCAACACCCAGTACTACGGCTGGGCCTGGCGGAACCGGACGGCGCTGCTGCCCTCGCGCGCGCAGCTGGACCGCGCGGAGGAGGTCGTCACCGCGGCCCGGGAGCGGTTGCGCGGCCGGATGGAGGTCGTGCACGTGCTGCCGGACTACTACAGCCGCTACCCCAAGCCGTGCATGGGCGGCTGGGCGCAACGGCAGCTGACGGTGGCCCCGGACGGTGACGCGCTGCCCTGCCCCGCCGCGCAGACCCTGCCGCTGCCCCGGGCCTCGGTGCGGGAGGCGTCGCTGGCCGACATCTGGACCTCGGCGCCGCTGTTCACCGCCTTCCGTGGCGAGGGCTGGATGCAGGACCCGTGCCGGACCTGCGACCGCCGGGAGGTCGACCTCGGCGGGTGCCGCTGCCAGGCGTTCCAGCTGACCGGGGACCCTGCGGCGACCGACCCGGTGTGCCACCTCTCCCCCGAGCACCACCGCGTCGAGGCCGCGGTCGCCGAGGCCAACCGCCCGGAGCCGGTCGACCTCGAGCTGGTGCCCCGGCCGCACCGGTAGCCGGCGGAGGAACGGCACCGTCGGACGCCGGCGGTGCGCTCAGCCGGTCTCGACCGGCACCATGCCGAAGACCACGAAGCTGACGGCCCAGTAGACGACGTAGGCGGCCAGCAGCACGACGCCGTGCCAGCGCCGCAGCCGTCCCGTCCACAGCGCGAACGCGGCGAACCCCACTAGGGTGACCAGGGCGGGCAGGTGCCAGACGAACACGTCCGGGGTCACCTCGATCTCGCCGCCGGCCAGCACGATGATCCCGAGCTTGGCGCTCACCGAGAACACGACCGAGCCGATCACGTTGCCGACACCGATCAGCGGCGTGCCGCGGCGCGCGGGCTCGACGGTGAGGAAGATGTCCTCCAAGGTCAGGACCAGGGTCGCGATGGTGGCGCCGAAGACCGTTCCGGCGATCCCGAAGTCCTCGAGGATCCCCTCGGTGCCCTCGGTCATCACCCACGCACCGACGACCAGACCGGCCAGTGACAGGACCGCGAGCCCGAGCAGTGCCCAGCCGGGCAGGTGCTGCTTGGAGGTGAGCTCGATGCCGCCGGTGCGGGACGGGTCGTCGGGCACCGTGCCGCCGTGGTCGGTCCCGGCCCGTTCCAGCACGTCGGTGTCCCGGAACACCGGGACCGCCCGCCTGCGCTCCTGCACGGCGATGTAGGCCACGAACGCCACGAACAGCGCGATGAGCAGGATCGCCAGGCCGGTGCCGACCTCGCCTGCGAACGCCAGCCCCACCAGGACCAGCGGGGACAGTGCGAAGATCGCCAGGTAGTCCCGCGGGATGTCCACCCGGCACGGCACCAGCAGCGCCGCCAGCGCCAGCACCACACCGACCATCGAGATCACGGTGCCGAAGACGACGCCGAGCGCCACCTCCTCCATGCCCTCGAGGTTGAGCGCGACGCCGAAGACCAGGTCGTCGAACTCGATCCCGGTGAAGATCACCGCGAGCAGGAAGACGGAGATCGCGAGGCCGCGCGCGGCCCCGACCAGGTAGGTGATGAGCTTCTCCGCGCTGTAGATGAGCAGCGCGGCGCCGGCGGCGAAGACCAGGACCGACATCATCGTCGGGTCGCACCTCCCGTCGCCGGACGGAGGATCACGCGCGGCCGGCCGGCGAGCTCGTCAGGGTGGACCCGGCCGGATGCCGCCGGCCGGGGAGATACATGCTCGCAAACCCAATGTCGCGCGTCACAACGATCCTGGTGCGACCTGACCGAACGGACAGGCCCGGACGGCGGCCGCCCGCCGGCCGTACGGGGTGCGGGGGCCGGGCGGATCCGGTCCGGTGGTTCTGGCAGGGTCGCGCGGGACAGCCGACCGCAGTCGGAAGCCCGCACCGGGAGCACCCACCGTGACCGCACCGCAGAAGCCCACCGTCGAGACCGTCGACGGCCCGCTGCCCACCGAACTGGTGACCGAGGATCTGAGCGTCGGCGACGGCCAGGAGGCCAAGCCGGGCGACAACGTGGCCGTCCACTACGTCGGCGTGTCCCAGTCCACCGGCCGCGAGTTCGACAACTCCTACGACCGCGGCCAGCCTCTGCGCTTCGGCCTCGGGGCCGGCCAGGTCATCTCCGGCTGGGACACCGGCGTCACGGGGATGCGGGTCGGCGGCCGCCGCCGGCTGGTCATCCCGCCGCACCTCGGCTACGGCGCCCGCGGGGCCGGCGGGGTCATCGCCCCGAACGAGACGCTGGTGTTCGTGGTGGACCTGGTCGGCGTGAGCTGACCGCCCCCGGACGCGCACCGGCCCGGGCAGGAGTCCTGCCCGGGCCGGTGGTGGTCCGGTCGTCAGTCGCGCACCGACGGCGGCGACACGTGGTGGTCGGCCTTCTCGTCCTCGGCGGCGAGCCGGGCGGCCTCCTCCTTGGAGCGCGCCAGCGGCGGCGCGGAGAGCGCGCCGTGCTGGTCGGCCAGCTCCGGCTTGATCCGGACGGCGACGAGGCTCGCGATCGTCGTGATGGCCAGCACGCCGATGATGACGCTCAGCGACAGCCCGATCCCGATGTCCGGCACGTGCAGCGGCTCGCCGCCGTTGAGGAACGGCAGCTCGTTCTCGTGCAAGGCGTGCAGCGCGAGCTTGACGCCGATGAACGCCAGCAGCACCGCCAGGCCGTAGGACAGGAAGACCAGCTTGTTGAGCAGGCCGCCGAGCAGGAAGTAGAGCTGCCGCAGGCCCATCAGCGCGAACGCGTTCGCGGTGAAGACCAGGTACGCCTCCTGGGTCAGCCCGAAGATCGCCGGGATCGAGTCCAGCGCGAACATGATGTCGGTCATGCCGATCGCGACCATCACGATCAGCATCGGGGTCAGCCAGCGCTTCCCGTCGATCTTCACGGTGGTCTTCGCGCCGTGGTAGTCGTCGGTGACCGGGAAGACCTTCCGCATCCAGCGCAGGAGCCGGCCTTCCTCCCACTCCTCGTCGTCGCCGCCGGCGGCCTGCTTGACCAGCGAGAACGCGGTGTAGATGAGGAACGCGGCGAACAGGTAGAAGACCCAGCTGAAGCGCTCGATGACCGCGGCGCCGGCCGCGATGAAGATGCTCCGCATCAGCAGCGCGATCACGATGCCGACCAGCAGCACCTTGTGCTGGTGGACCACCGGCACCTTGAACGCCGACATGATGATCAGGAAGACGAACAGGTTGTCGACCGAGAGCGAGTACTCCGTCAGGTACCCGGCGAAGAACTCGCCGGCGAAGGTGCCTCCGGCGAAGTACCAGACGCCGAGTCCGAACGCGACGGCGAGCGCGATGTAGAAGACGACCCAGCGGGTCACCTCGCCGAGGGTGACGGCGTGCGGCTTGTGGTCGTTCAGCCAGAGGTCGGCACCGATGACGACGACGAACGCGCCGATCGTCACCAGCCAGAGCCACAGGGGGACGTTCACGTAGTTCCTCCAAGAAGACCAGGGCAGCATGCGATGTGCCCGAGGTCTCTCCCACCACGGCGCGCGTGCGCCTGGCGTGGCCGATGATGCCGGGGTCCACCCGGCACGCTGCCGGGACTCACCGTGTTGACGACATCACCGCGAGCGGGATACTCCCCTGCGGTTCGCGGGAAGTGTCCCGCGTCCGGCCGCCCGGGCGCGAGCGCAGGTGACCGACCGCACCCCGCCGACACCCGATCGGGTCACCTCGGTGTCCGGTATGCCGGGATTCTCGTGGCGGGAGGACCGTCCCGGACGCCGTACCCGGTACGCGGCGGCGCGCACCCCGTCTCCTGCGTAGTTTCGACGGGGTGCACCCGCGTCCCCGGAACCACCGGGTCCTCGCCCCGACGATCGCGGTCGCCGTCGTCGGGCTGCTGCTCTCGTTCGCGCCGGCCGCCACCGCGGCGACCGCCGGGACGGTCGCGGTCACCGCGGAGCGGGTCGCGGTGCCGGCCGGGCCCGGCGAGCCGGGGACGGTCGAGCTCGACACCTCGCTGTACGTCCCCGCCTCCGCCACCACGGCCACCCCGGCGCCCGCGCTGCTGATCGCGCACGGGTTCGGCGGCAGCAAGCAGTCCGTCGACCGGGACGCGCGCGAGCTGGCCGCCCGCGGCTACGTCGTGCAGACCTGGACCGCCCGCGGGTTCGGGACGTCCGGCGGCGCGATCGGGCTGAACGACCCGGCCCGCGAGGTGGCCGACGCGTCCCGGCTGCTCGACCGGCTCGCCGTCCGGCCCGAGGTGCAGCGCGACGGCGACCGCGATCCGACGGTCGGTGTCACGGGCGGCTCGTACGGCGGCGCGCTCGCCCTGCTGCTCGCCGGGTACGACGCCCGGGTCGACGCGATCGCCCCGGTGATCACCTGGAACGACCTGGGGCAGGCGTTGTTCCCGAACAACGCCGTCCCGGCCGGGTCGGCGCCGGCAGCCACCCCCGCCGCCGGTGCGGGAGCACCGGACGGGGTGTTCAAGCGCGGGTGGGCCGGCGTGTTCTTCGGCTCCGGCGGGCGGGTCGCCGGCGGTGGCGGGCCGCCGGCGGACGAGGGCGCCGGTGGGTCCGGCGGGCTCGGCGGATCGGGCTCCGGCGGCCTCGGCGGCGGGTCGGGGCCCGCCGGGGCGGAGGACCCGGGTGCGACCGACCCCACGGGCGGATCCGGTGGTTCCGACACCACGGGCGGATCCGGCGGTGCCGGATCGGCCGGGAGTTCGGCCGCGGGCGCGGCCGGCCCCGCACCGGGCGCGCCGGGGGCCGCCGGACCGCAGCTGACCTGCGGCCGGTTCGCCCCGGACGTCTGCGCGGCGTACGCCGAGGCCACCCGGACCGGGCGTGCCTCCCCTGCGCTGGCGGAGCTGCTGCGCCGGTCCTCCCCCGCCACCGTCACGGACCGGATCGCCGCGCCGACGCTGCTGGTGCAGGGCGAGCAGGACACCCTGTTCGGGCTCGACCAGGCCGACGCCAACGCCCGCCAGATCGCCGCGCACGGCACCCCGGTGTCCGTGCTGTGGTTCGCCGGCGGGCACGACGGTGCGGGCCCCGGCACCGACGTGCGAGCCCGGATCGGGGACTGGTTCGACGCGCACCTGCGCGGGCGCCCGGTCGCCGACGCCGAGTCCGGGGACCTCGCCGGGACCACGTTCGCCTACCAGGTGCGGAGCAACGTCCGGACCCGCAGCGACACCCCGACCGGGCGCACCGTGCTCGCCGACGGGTACCCGGGCCTCGGCGCCGACCCGGTCGTCCCGACCGCGGTGCCGCTCGCCGGCGGCGAACAGGTCGTCGTGCACCCGCCGGGCGGCACCCCGGCCGCGGTCACCTCGCTGCCCGGCCTCGGCCGGGCACTCGGCTCGCTGGGCTCGCTCGGGGCGATGGCCGGGCTCGCCACGCCCGGCCAGTCGGCGCGGTTCACCTCGGAGCCGGTCGCCGAGGCCATGCAGCCCTCCGGGGCACCCCGGGTGACCGTGCGGGTGTCGCGGGTGCCCGGCCAGCCGGCACCGGAGACGGCGGTGCTGTTCGCCTCGGTCACCGCGCTGTCCCCGGACGGGCGCAGCACGCTGCTCGGCAACGCCGTCGCCCCGCTGCGGGTCACCGTTCCCGCCGACGGCACCCCGGCCGAGGTCACGGTGACGCTGCCCGGCGTCGTCGCGCCGGTGACCGCGGGCAGCCGGTTGCAGGTCCGGTTCGCGACGACCGACCAGGGCTACGAGTCGGGCGCCGACCCGGCCGTGTGGCGGATCGGGCTCGCCGGGCCCGAGCTGTCGGTGCCGCAGGTACCCGGCCGCGCCGAGTCCGCCGTCACCGTGCCGCTGTGGCCGGTCCTGGGCATCGCGGGCGTGCTGGCGGGGGCGCTGCTGCTGTGGGCGGTCGCCCGGGCCCGGGCCCGCCGCGCCGAGGCCGCCGACGACACCGCACCCGGCACGGACGCGCCCCCGCTGGAGGTCACCGGGCTGGCCAAGACCTACCGCAACGGGTTCCGCGCCGTGTCCGACGTGACGTTCACCGTCCCCCGGGGCGCGGTGCTCGGCCTGCTCGGCCCGAACGGGGCCGGCAAGACGACCGTGCTGCGGATGCTGATGGGACTGATCACGCCGACGTCCGGGGAGATGCGGGCGTTCGGCCGCCCGGTCCGGCCGGGTGCGGCGGTGCTGTCCCGGATCGGCGCGTTCGTGGAGGGCCCCGGCTTCCTGCCGCACCTGTCCGGCGCCGAGAACCTGCGGCTGTACTGGCAGGCGACCGGCCGGCCGCCGGAGCAGGCCCGGATGGCCGAGACCCTGGAGATCGCCGGGCTCGGCGACTCCGTGCACCGCAAGGTCGGCACCTACTCGCAGGGCATGCGGCAGCGGCTCGCGATCGCGCAGGCGATGCTCGGCCTGCCGGAGCTGCTGCTCCTCGACGAGCCGACCAACGGGCTCGACCCGCCCCAGATCCACGCGATGCGCGAGCTGCTGCGCCGCTACGCCTCCGCCGGGCGCACCGTGCTGGTGTCCAGCCACCTGCTGGCCGAGGTCGAGCAGACCTGCACCGACGTCGTCGTCATGCACCGCGGGACGGTCGTCGCGTCCGGCACGGTCGCCGAGCTGACCGCGTCCGGCGGCGGGTCGTCGTTCACCGTCGACGCGACCGACCGGGCGGCCGAGGTGCTGGCCGGGATCGACGGGGTCACGGACGTGATCACCGGGGACGAGCCGGGTGTGGTGCACGCGCACCTGAACGGCACCGCGCGGGCCGACGCCGTCGCCGCGCTGGTCGGATCCGGTGTCGCGGTGAGCGCGGCCGGTCCCCGCGGCCGGCTGGAGGACGCGTTCCTGGACCTGGTGGGCCCCGAGGGGCGTGACGTGAGCGGGAGCACCCCATGAGCGACGACGAGCGTCCACTGTCCACCCGGCGCGGCCACGTCGGTGACCTGGTCGCCGGGGACTCGGCACCCCCGGCCCGTCCGGGCCGGACGCTGCCGCTGCGGACCGAGCTGGTCCGCCAGCTCGAACGCCGCCGGACCCAGGTGGCGTTCGCGCTGGTCGTCGCCATGCCGGTCATCCTGTGGGCGGCGTTCTCCCTCGGCAGCGACGACGACGGCGCCGCGAGCGGCCCGAACCTCGTCGACCTGGCGTCGGGCAGCGCCGCCAACTTCGCGGTGTTCACCCTGTTCGCGTCGGCGAGCTTCCTGCTCGTGGTGCTGGTGGCGCTGTTCTTCGGGGACACGGTGGCCTCCGAGGCGTCGTGGTCGTCGCTGCGCTACCTGCTGGCGATACCGGTGCCCCGGGCCCGGCTGCTGCGGCAGAAGGCGGTCGTCGCCGGGTTCCTGTCGGTGGCGGCGTTGCTGCTGCTCCCGGTCGCGTCGCTGGCGGTCGGGGCGCTCGCGTACGGCGCCGGGGACCTGGTGTCCCCGATCGGCGAGTCGCTGCCGTTCCCGACCGCCGTGGGCCGGGTCATGCTCGGGGCGGTCTACGTGATCGTCCAGCTGGGCTGGGTCGCCGGGCTGGCGCTGCTGCTGTCGGTGAGTACCGACGCGCCGCTCGGCGCCGTCGGCGGGGCGGTGATGACCTCGATCGTCTCCCAGATCATCGACCAGATCGAGGACCTGGGTGTCATCCGGAACTTCCTCCCGACCCACTACGGCGACGCCTGGTCGGCGCTGCTGGCCCGCGACGTCGACTGGACCGACATGACCTACGGCGTGTTCTCCGCGGTCTGCTACGCCGCCGCGTTCCTCGGGCTCGCGGCCTGGCGGTTCACCCGCAAGGACATCACGAGTTGAACGGTTCCGGGCCGGGGCGCACCCACCCGGCCCGGAACCTGGTCACACCATGACGATGCCGCCGTCGATCATGACGGACTGGCCGGTCATGTAGTCCGAGTCCGGGCCGGCGAGGTAGGAGACGAACGCGGCGACGTCGTCGGCGGTCTGCACCCTGCCCAGCGGGATCATCTGGGAGTACTCCTCGAGCGTCTCCCCCTTCGCCGCGCCGCTGCGGGCACCCATCTGCTCGTCGATCAGGTCCCACATGTCGGTGCCGACGATGCCCGGGCAGTACGCGTTGACCGTGATCCGGTGCGGGGCGAGCTCCTTCGCCGCGGCCTGGGTGAGCGCGCGCACCGCGAACTTCGTCGCCGAGTAGTGGCCCAGCAGGTCGAACCCGGAGTGCCCGGCGATCGACGCCGCGTTCACGATCTTCCCGCCGGTGCCGCGGTCGATCATCACCCGGGCCGCGGCCTGCAGGCAGTAGACGACGCCGAACACGTTGACCTCGAAGATCTTCCGCAGGTCGTCCGGGGTGACCTCGAGCAACGGCTTGACCTGCGCGATCCCCGCGTTCGCGACCATCACGTCCAGGCCGCCGAGGTCGTCGACGACCTGGTTCACCAGCGCGGTGACCGCGTCCGGGTCGGTGACGTCGGCCGGGTAGGCCCGCGCGGTCCCGCCTGCGGCGCCGATCTCGTCGGCTACGGCGGACGCACCACCGGCGTCGAGGTCGTTGACGGCGACCGCGTGCCCGTCACGCGCCAGCCGCAGCGCGATCCCGCGCCCGATACCCCGGCCCGCTCCGGTGACCACGGCGACACCCATGTCGGCTCCCTCGTCTCGACGGCGCGGCGCCGGACCCCGCCGGCGGCCGGTACGGCCGGGACGGACCCGGCCCGTGCCCCGAGAGTTCACTCCCGTGACACCGGCCGCGGCCAGCGTTGCAGTGGGGTTGCAACCGTCCCGCTCAGGAGGTGGCTCGGCGGGAACGGTCGATCGCGGTCGCAGCCGCGGAGCGCGGCCGGGCCGATCAGGAGTCGCGGAGCGCGGCGATGCCGGGGGCCGCGGAGTCGCGGACGACCCGACTCTCCCGCAGCCCGGTGAGGTCCAGCTCGACCTCCGGGGCGATCCGGTACGGCCGGGCCAGCAGGATCCCGCCGAGACCGCGCCGCAGGCGGGACATCTCGGCGCGCACCGTGACCAGGTGCGCCCGGTCGCCGTAGAGGCTCTCGGACAGCGCGGCGGAGTCCAGGCCGGCCGTCCCGGCCCGGGCGAGGAGAACCAGCACCTCGGCGTGCCGGGTCGACAACGGGTGCACCCACCGCGAGCTGCCCTCGACGACGGCCTGCGGCGGCCGCGCGTCGAGGTCCAGGCGCAGCCGCATCCGCGAGGAGCCGGAGTCGGCAGGCCGCAGCAGCCAGCCGCCCGGGACGGGCTCCGGCAGGCACGGGCCGATGCCGTGTACCGCGATCAGCCGGTCCGCCGACGGCGCCGCGACCCGCTCCACCCCGGGCAGGCCGGTGACGGCGGCGACCCAGCCGTGGTCGTCCACGACGAGGCCGGGCCCGGACGTACCGGCCAGCATCGGGGCGCCGATCGTGCGGAGCGCCTCCAGGCGCGCCTCGTGCCGCTGCCAGAGCCCCGCCTCGGCGAGCCGGACGGCCGTGTTGACCAGCGCGACCGTCGTCGGGTGGATGGTCTCGGCGGGCCCGGACACGTCGACGACACCCAGCAGCTCCCCGCTGCGGGGGTCGTGCACCGGGGCCGCCGTGCAGGTCCAGCGGTGGTGGCTGCGGACGAAGTGCTCGGCGGAGAAGATCTGCACCGGGCCGCCCTCGGCGAGTGCGGTGCCGATGGCGTTGGTGCCGACCGAGCACTCCGACCAGTTGGCGCCCTCGGTGAAGCCGAGCCCGTCGGCGCGCCGCCGGACCGCGGTGGACCCCTCCCGCCACAGCAGCACGCCGTCGGCGTCGGTCACGACCATCACGTGCCGGGCGTCCTCGGCGACCGAAGTGAGGGCGGAGCGCAGGGCGGGCAGCACCGGGACGAGCGGGGACGTGCTACGCCGCTGCTCGACCTGCCCGGCGTCGAGCGGGCCGGGCGGGTCACCGGCGTCCGGGTTCACGCCCTGGGCGCGGACCCGGTCCCAGGAGCGGGCGATGAGCCGCCGCGCCCGGTCCGGGGCAGCGTCCCCGGAGAGCACGGCGTCGTGCAGCTGGGACAGCATGCGCGCGTGCCGGCCGAGATCGGTTCCCGGACGCACCGCACAGATGCTCGCCTGCTCCCGGACGTCGTCGTCGGCCACCGGCACCTCCTGGCCCCAGGTTAGAGGCGGGGTGTGGCCGGCGCCATAGGGGTGCGGGTGTCCGCCGCACCCTCCGGTCAGGCCCCGACGTGCAGCCGCTCCGGGCCGGGCGCCTGCGGCCCACCGGGCCGGCCCGGCCCCCGGGTCACGTACCAGCAGCCCAGCCCGAGCGCGACGGTGGCCGGGATGACGTAGCTGGCGCCGAGCACCTGCTCCCACAGGTTCCACTTCATCTCGACGCCCCACACGTTCGGCATCCAGCGGAACGGCGCGATGTAGAAGATCGCGGCGATCGCGGCGGCGAGCCCACCCCAGACGGCCGACCGGTACCGCAGCGCGTGCCCGGCGAGCCCGATCAGGGCCGGCACCACCCAGACCCAGTGGTGCGACCACGCGGTCGGGGTCGCCATGAGGACCACGGCCGCGGTCGCCGCCAGCGCCACCACCGGCTCCGTCCGGCGGATCACCGGGATCGCCAGCGCCAGCAGGACGCCCACGATCACCAGCCACAGCACCGTGAACCACGGCGCCGGGACCTCCTGGCGGGCCAGCACCGCCTGCACGGTCTCGTTCGAGAAGAACGTCGAGCCGCTGACGTCCGCCGCAGGGCCGCCGACGAACCAGTACCGGACCGAGGAGTCGGCGTCGGCGAGGAACCCGAGCCCGGTGGCGACGACCCCGGTGGCGACGGCGACACCGGCCGCCTTCCAGTCCCGGCGCACCAGGAAGAACAGGATGAACCCGCCGGGGGTCAGCTTGATCGCGGCGGCCAGGCCCAGCAGCACGCCGCGCGGCCACCGGGCCCGGGGCGCCAGGCAGTCGGCCAGCACGAGCACCATCAGCACCAGGTTGATCTGGCCGAACGCGTACGTCTGCGCCACCGGCTCGATCAGCAGGGCCGCGGCCAGCGCCGGGACACCGAGGACGAGCGGGGACCGCCACCCACCGGCCGGCCAGGCCACCCGGATCGCGATCGCGACGCAGAGGGCCAGCGACACCGTCGACACCACGAACTGCAGGGTGAAGGCGACCGGGTAGGGCACGAGCGACAGCGGCACCATCGCCAGCGCGGCGAACGGCGGGTAGATGAACGGCAGCAGCGGGCCGTTCATCGGGGGCGGCAGCGGGCCGTACATGTCCCCGCCTGCCAGCCACACCTGCACGCCGATCCGGTAGATGTCGAGGTCCAGCGCGTAGTTGCCGAGCCGGATCCACGACCAGAACAGCGACACCGCGAGCAGCGGCACCGTGAACCAGAGCGTCGTCCACGCCACGGCCAGCGACCGCAGCCGGGGCACGACCCCGGCGCCGGGACCGGCGGGCACGTCCGGATCGGGCGTGATGCGGGTGACGGTCACGCGGGGCTCCTCCGCTGCGCGCCCGGGCCGGGCGGGGGTCGGGCCGTGCGACGGTGCGGTCGCGGACGGCCGGGACGGGTGGGAACGGGCACACACGGTATCGGGAGGCCCGCCGGTACCCCGGGCCGCCCCGGCCGACACCGGGACCCCACCGGTGCAAATCCGGACATCCCGCGCGAACCGCCTCAACTCACCCCGGCGGCGTCCATCCCCCGCAGCTCCTTCTTCAGGTCGGCGATCTCGTCACGCAGCCGGGCGGCCAGCTCGAACTGGAGGTCACGCGCCGCGGCGAGCATCTGCTCGTTCATCTGCTGGATCAGGTCCGCCAGCTCGGCCCGCGGCATGCCCGCCGTGTCCCGCGCCGGGACGCCGGCGCTGCCGGCGGCGGGTGCCCGGCCCGCCTCACCGGCGGCCCGCTTCCCGCGGGAGGCGTTGCGCCCGGACCCGCCGACCGGGACGGCCTCGGTGTCCTCGGCCTCGCGGTAGACCTGGTCGAGGATGTCGGCGATCCGCTTGCGCAGCGGCTGGGGGTCGATCCCGTGCTCGGTGTTGTACGCGATCTGCTTGGCCCGGCGGCGGTCGGTCTCGTCGATGGCGTACCGCATCGAGTCGGTGATCGTGTCGGCGTACATGTGCACCTGGCCGGACACGTTGCGGGCCGCGCGGCCGATCGTCTGGATCAGCGAGCGCTCCGAGCGGAGGAAGCCCTCCTTGTCCGCGTCGAGGATCGCCACCAGCGACACCTCGGGCAGGTCGAGGCCCTCGCGGAGCAGGTTGATGCCGACCAGCACGTCGTACTCGCCGGAGCGGAGCTGGCGCAGCAGCTCCACCCGGCGCAGGGTGTCGACCTCGGAGTGCAGGTAGCGGACCTTGATCCCCAGCTCGAGCAGGTAGTCGGTGAGGTCCTCGGCCATCTTCTTGGTCAGCGTGGTGACCAGGACCCGCTCGTCGCGCTCGGTCCGGCCGCGGATCTCGTGCACCAGGTCGTCGATCTGGCCCTTGGTCGGCTTCACGACGATCTCCGGGTCGACCAGGCCGGTCGGGCGGATGACCTGCTCGACGAACTCGCCGCCGGTGCGGGACATCTCGTAGTCGCCGGGGGTCGCGGACAGGTAGACGGTCTGCCCGATCCGGTCGGTGAACTCCTCCCAGGTCAGCGGCCGGTTGTCCACCGCGGACGGCAGCCGGAAGCCGTACTCGACGAGGTTGCGCTTGCGGGACATGTCGCCCTCGAACATGCCGCCGATCTGCGGCACGGTCACGTGCGACTCGTCGATCACCAGCAGGAAGTCGTCCGGGAAGTAGTCGATCAAGGTGGCCGGCGCGCTGCCGGGGCCGCGGCCGTCGATGTGCCGCGAGTAGTTCTCGATGCCCGAGCAGAACCCGACCTGGCGGATCATCTCGATGTCGTACTGGGTGCGCATCCGCAGGCGCTGGGCCTCCAGCAGCTTGCCCTGGTTCTCCAGCTGCTCGAGCCGCTGCTCCAGCTCGGCCTCGATGTCCCGCACGGCGCGCTCCATGCGGTCCGGGCCGGCCACGTAGTGCGTGGCCGGGAAGATCCGGATCTCGTCGACCTGCTCGACCGTGTCGCCGGTCAGCGGGTTGAGGTGGTAGAGCGCCTCGATCTCGTCGCCGAAGAACTCGATCCGCAGCGCCAGCTCCTCGTACGCCGGGATGATCTCCACGGTGTCTCCGCGGACCCGGAACGTGCCGCGGGTGAACGACATGTCGTTGCGGGTGTACTGGACGTCGACCAGCAGCCGCAGCAGCCGGTCCCGCTCGATCTCGTCACCGACCTTCAGCGGCACCGACCGGTCCAGGTACGACTGGGGCGTGCCGAGGCCGTAGATGCACGACACCGAGGCGACCACGACGACGTCGCGCCGGGACAGCAGGTTCATCGTCGCCGAGTGCCGGAGCCGCTCGACGTCGTCGTTGATCGAGCTGTCCTTCTCGATGTAGGTGTCGGTCTGCGCGATGTAGGCCTCGGGCTGGTAGTAGTCGTAGTACGAGACGAAGTACTCGACGGCGTTGTGCGGCAGCATCTCCCGCAGCTCGTTGGCCAGCTGGGCGGCGAGGGTCTTGTTCGGCGCCATCACCAGCGTGGGCCGCTGCTGCTGCTCGATCAGCCACGCCGTCGTCGCCGACTTGCCGGTGCCGGTGGCGCCCAGCAGCACGACGTCCTGCTCGCCGGCCCGCAGCCGGCGGTCCAGCTCGGCGATCGCCGTCGGCTGGTCACCGGCCGGCCGGTGGTCGCTGACCACCCGGAACCGGCCCTCCCGGCGCTCGATCTCGCCGACCGGACGGTGCTCGGAGTGCGCGAGCGGGGTGTCCGTCGGCGTCGTGCCCGCATCGGGGTGCGCGTGCGCGTCGGCGGCGCTGCCCGGGACCTCGGTCGCGAAAGCCATGTCCCCAGGGTACGAGCGACCTCCGACAGTCTCGCGCCGCGCGCCCTGACAGCCCCGCCCGGCCCCGGCAGGATGGTCGCCGTGCACCCGCCCAAGACGCAGGTCTTCGACCCCGACGCCCGCGCCCAGTTCGACACCAAGGGCACCCGCCGCGAGATCGAGACCCTCCGCGAGGAGGAGTGGGGGCTCTACCTGTCCCGGCCGATCGTCGCCCGGCCGAACGCCTGGTGGATCGAGTCGTGGGTGATCCCGGAGCTGGGCGTCTGCCTCTCCGACTGGCGGTGGCGGCCGGGGCACGAGCGCGACCAGGACGCCTACCTCGACATCGCGTCGTTCACCCGCGACGGGCGGCGGATCCGGATGACCGACCTCTACCTGGACCTGGTCGTGCACCGCGGGCGGGCCACCGAGGTGATCGACGTGGACGAGTACGTCACCGCCGTCGCCCAGGGGCTGCTGGAGCCGGCACTCGCCGAGTACGCGCTGGAGCGCTCGCACGCCGTGCTGGACGGGCTGGCCCGGCACGGGCACGACCACGAGGCCTGGCTGGCCGCGCACGGGATCGACCTGGGGCCGCGCGCGTCCCCGGCCCCGCCGGCCGGCCTCGCCGGCTGAGCACGCCGCTCGTCCCCCCACGAGCGGGCCGCTCGTGGCGTTCCTTCCCCCGAACGACCCGCTCGTGGCACGCAGGGCGCGCGATACCGGCGGCACGCGCCGACCTGCGGCCCACCGGGTTGCACGATGTCGCCCCGCCCAGGGCTGGAACGTGCGTCCCGACCCCGCCGGGACCGGCGAGACGCACGAAACCGCGCCCCGGCTGGGGCCAGAACGTGGCGGCTCGACCCGGCCGAACCCGGCGAGGCGCACAAAGTCGCCCCACCCCGGGCCGAAACGTGCAACTCGACCCCGCCGAACCCAGCGAGACGCACGATCCCGCCCCGGCTGGCGCCAGAACGTGGCGGCTCGACCCGCCCGAACCCGGCGAGACGCACAAAGTCGCCCCACCCCGGGCCGAAACGTGCAACTCGACCTTGCCGAGCCCGGCGAGACGCACGAAACCGCCCCACGCACGGCCGAAACGTGCAGCCCGACCCGGCCGAGCCCGGCGACCTGCACGATCTCGCCCCGGCCGAGACCAGAACGTGCAACTCGACCCGGCCGAACTCGGCGAGACGCACGATCCCGCCCCGGCTGGCGCCAGAACGTGGCGGCTCGACCCGGCCGAACCCGGCGAGGCGCACAAAGTCGCCCCACCCCGGGCCGAAACGTGCAACTCGACCCCGCCGAACCCAGCGAGACGCACGAACCCGCCCCGCCCGAGACCAGAACGTGCAACTCGACCCCGCCGGACCCGACCAGGCGCACAAAGTCGCCCCACCCCGGGCCGAAACGTGCAACTCGACCCCGCCGAACCCAGCGAGACGCACGAACCCGCCCCGCCCGAGACCAGAACGTGCAACTCGACCCCGCCGGACCCGACCAGGCGCACAAAGTCGCCCCACCCCGGGCCGAAACGTGCAGCCCGACCCGGCCGAGCCCGGCGACCTGCACGATCTCGCCCCGGCCGAGACCAGAACGTGCAACTCGACCCCGGCGACTCCGACGAGCTGCACGAACCCGCCCCGTCCGGGGCCGGAGGGTGCGGCTCGATCAGCCCGCGCCCCGGCGAGGTGCACGATCTCGCCGCGTCCGAGGCCGGAACGTGCAGGTGGACCCCCGGCCGCGCCCGGCGAGGTTCGCGCGCGCCCCTCGCACGGGCTGCGACGTGGCGCTCGATCGGCGCGACCGGGCCGGCGGTGTCGACCCGGCAGCCCCCGCGGGCCAGGCAGGAACCGCCGGCGGTGTCGAGGCGCGGCATGCCTCCCGGCGGGCCGCCGCGCGCCGGTCGGCGGGGCCGCGGCGCGCAGCATGCCTCCCGGCGAGGCGGCTGCATGCCTCCCGGCGGGGCGACAGCATGCCGTCAGCGGGGCGACAGCGTGCCGTCGCGGGGCGACAGCATGCCGTCAGCGGGGCGACAGCGTGCCGTCGCGGGGCGGCAGCGTGCCGTCGCGGGGCGGCAGCGTGCCGTCGCGGGGCGGCAGCGTGCCGTCGCGGGGCGACAGCGTGCCGTCGCGGGGCGGCAGCGTGCCGTCGCGGGGCGACAGCGTGCCGTCGCGGGGCGGCAGCGTGCGACGTGTCGCCCGGCGGGCTGGGCGGCAGCGTGCCTGCCGGCGGGGCGGCAGCGTGTCGCACGCGCAGGGGACCCGGCTCGGCCGCGTCGACGACGCGCGGCACGACGCGCGCGGGTCGCCCACCCCGAGCCGGCGGGGCGGCAGCGCGACGCTCGGCGTCAGACCGCCGAGTGCTGCGCCGGGCCCTGCCCGACCGCGTTGGTCGAGGAACCGTTCGACGTCGTGCTGCCGGTCGTCGGCGTGGTGCTGCTCCCCGACGTGGTGGTCGGCGCGGCCGACGAGCTGGTCGTCGGGTCCGGCGTGCCCTCGCCGTTCGACGTCGACGGCGGGGTCGTCGGATCCGGCTCGTCGGACGGCGGCGGCGAGCTGGGCGTCGGCGACGGCGGAGGCGGGTCCTCCGACCCCTCGTCGCCACCACCGGGATCGGTCGGCGGCGCAGGAGGCGGAGCCGGCGCCGGGGGCGGCGGAGGAGGCGGCGCTCCCCCACCGTCGGGCGCGGGCGGCGGCGCGGCCGGAGCCGGCGCGCCCGGGGCCACCCCGCCCGGGTCGGTGCCGTCCGGGGAAGGCGCTCCGTCCGCGGCCGGCGCTCCCCCGGGGTTCGCCGCCGTGGCCGGGTCGAAGGCCGGCGGGAGCGCGTCGCCGCCGGGCGCCGGGGTCGGTGCCCCGGGGTCGATCCGCTCCGGGGGCGGCGATGCGGTCACCGGCGAGGCGATCGCGAACGGCGGACCGACGAACGTGCCGTCGGGCGCGGCCGCGGTCGCGACCGCGGTGATCCCGCCGAGCGTGCCGACCGTCAGCACGGCGGCGGCCGCCGCGGAGGTCGCGCGCCGGGCCCCGGCGGCGCGGGCGATGACGTCGTCGACGGGCGGCAGCGGGACGGCCGCGGCGAGCACGTCGTCCAGCCGGTGGAACTCGCGGTCGATGTCGCCGTACCCGTTCATGCCCGTCCCCCCTCGACGACGCGGGTGTGGCCGCCGTCCACGTACGGAGCCGCCTCGACCGGCGCCCCGACGATCTCCTCCAGCACCTCGGCCATGCCCTCCGTGACGACCTCCCGGCCCCGGACCAGTCGACGCCGGATCTCCTGCTCTCCGACGCCCTCCAGCTCGGCGACCGCGGCGGCGGGCAGCCCGGCCATGTGGTGCAGCACGACCGCGCGCCGGTCGGCCGGGCCGAGCCGGCCCAGCGCCTCGAGCAGCGCGCCCGTGCGCGGGTCGGTGTCCTCCGCGGCCGGACGGCGGCGGCGCCGCAGGAACCGGCCGCGCATCGAGGTCCGGATGGCGACCCGGCGGACCCAGCCGACGGCCGGGTCCTCGTGGCCGTGGACCGGGTCCTCGTCAAGGTCGCGCAGGTCGTTCCAGCGCCGCCAGGCACGCGAGTACGCGTCCTGCACGGCGTCGTGCGCCTCCTGCGGGTTCAGGGTGATCGCGTACAGCTGCGCGACCAGGCGCGGGTAGTGGGTCTCCAGGTGCGCGCCGAAGTCCGCGCGCAGCTCGCCGTGCGGCAGCGTGCGGTGCTGCTGGACCAGCGCCCCGCTGATCGGCGGCGGTTCGTCCGTCGGCGGCGGCTCCTCGGCCGCACCGGTCCAGCCCCCGTGATCGATGCCATCGTCGTCACGGGCGTGCCGGCCGCCCCCGTAGTACGCCGGATGGGGGACGCCAGGCACGCGACCGGGCTCGGCGAACTCGCCGTCCGCGCCGTATCGCTGCGCCACCGTGCTCAACCCCGTGTCCTCTCGTCGCCGTACCCGGGTTCACCGTCCGATCGGCCCGAGCCGGGGCGATCGGCGGGGAACCCGCCCGTACCTCGGCGGACTCCGAGCGTCGGCGCTCTGCACCCGCCTGATCGGCCAACGAGCGAGAACCGTTACGGAAACGGGTTGCCCTTCACGCAGATGTCACGGTTCGCGTCACACCACCGGCGCAACTCACTCGTCCGGATCGCCACGCCAGGCCGCCGTGTGCGCTGCGTAGCGACGGGGGTCCGGATCGTCGGCGTAGAGCGCCGCGGCGGCGTGTTTGCGCTCGGCGTACGCGTCCCGGGCCCGCCCGTCCGCGCGGAGCCGCTCCCGGAGACCCAGCGCGTGCCGCCAGGCCGGGGAGCCGTGCACCCGGACCACGACCACGGCGGGCCGGCCGGGGTCGGCCGACCGGTGCACGCGCACCGTCCCGGCGCCGACCGGCCCCGCGTCCCGGTCGGCGGAGAGGTCGGCGGGGAGGTCGGCGGGCAGGTCCGGATCGGCGGGGAACCCGGCCGCCGCGAGCCCCCCGGCCACCCGGTTCGCGTCCGAGCGGGACTCGACCGCCAGCTGCAGGTCGACGACGTCGCGGGCGACCAGCCCGGGCACCGCGGTGGACCCGACGTGCTCGACCCCCCGGCCGTGCGACCCGGCCGCGGCCGCCACCCGGTCGGCGAGCCGGCGGGCCTGCCCGGGCCAGTCCGGGTCCGGGTCGACGAGCCGGGGCGGGCCCTCCGGAACCGGCAGGGCGCGCCGCAGGTTCTCCTCGAACGGGACGAGCCGCTCGTCCCAGAGCGCGTCGGCCCGGCGCCGGGTCGTCTCCTCGTCGCCGGAGTTGTCGAGCCAGACGTCGGCGGCGGCGCGGCGCTGCGCGTCGGTGGCCTGCGCGGCGATCCGGGCGCGCGCGTCGGGCTCGGCCATCCCGCGCGCCGCGACCAGCCGCCGGACCCGTTCCTCGGCGTCCACCCCGACCACCACGACCAGCGGGAACGCGGCCGCCATGCCACCCTCGACCAGCAGCGGGACGTCCTGCACGACGATCGCGTCCGGCGGAGCGGCGGCGACCAGCTCGTCCGAGCGGGCGCGCACCAGCGGGTGCACGATGCCGTCCAGGGTGCGGCGGGCCGCCGGGTCGCCGAACACGACGGACGCCAGTGCGGGCCGGTCGAGCTCGCCGTCCGGGCCGAGGACGCCGGCGCCGAACGCCTCGGTGATGGCGGCGAGGCCCTCGGTTCCCGCGGCGACGACCTCGCGGGCGAGCCGGTCGGAGTCGACCAGCACGGCGCCCCGCTCGACGAGCCGGCGGGCGACCGTCGACTTGCCCGCCCCGATTCCTCCGGTCAGCCCTGTCCGCAGCACATGATCACCGTATCGGTGCGCCGCCCGGGTGACCGGAGCCGGTCAGGTCGCGTCCGGCGGATCCGCCGCGGACCCGCGCCCGGCCTGCAGCGCCGGCGCACCGGGGACCGGGGTCGCGGCCGGTGCGCTGCCCGGTGCCTGCGGCGGGGCGGGCGGGGCGGGCGGCGGCGTGCTGGGCGGCTGGGTCGGGGTCAGCGCGGGAATGATCCGCTGGGCCAGGTCCGGCAGCGTCTCCGCGGCGGAACGGTTCTGCCCGGGCGCGGCGACCGGCAGGATGAACGTCAGCGTGTCGACGCCGTAGACCAGCGCCAGCATCGACTCGTCCGGCCGCTCGACGAGCACGCCGGGCACGCTCCCGACCATGATGTCGCGCGAGGCGATCGCGTCGGCCCGCTCGGCGTTCGTGTTCAGCTGCCACTGCCGGGTCGCCGACGCGGCGTCGCCGTACCGTCCGATGTTGAGCTGGTAGAGCACCGGGCCGCTGTTGCGGGCACCGCCGCCGCCGAACGCCTGGTCCGGCCCGCTCACACGGTAGGTGCAGGCGGTCCGCTCGGTGCGGTTCACCGCCGGCTCCGGCACCCCGCGCACGGTCTGGACCGACACCGAGCCGAGCACCTGCCCGAACAGCGCTCCGGCCTGCTCGGGATCCATCAGCACCTTGCAGTCGTCCGGCAGCTTGATCGGGATCGGCTCGGCGCCGGGGGCGGGGCCACCGGACTCCTCCGGGAAGGTCGGCACGGCGATCCCGGGGTCACCGGACGCGGTGGCGCAACCGGCCAGGACGCCGGCCCCCAGGGAGAGGCCGGCGAGCAGCGCCACCCACCGTCGACGGGTACGCAGGGATGGGTGCAGGGACGTGCCGGATCGCGTCCGGCGGACGGGGCCGGCCATGCTTCCAATCTAGGCGCGATACAAGATCGACTCATGGCGGGCGCCCGGGGCGCCACGGACCGGTGCCGAAACGTGATCTCTACGCGGCGCGTTCGGGCCGACACGCCGGGCGACGACACCCGGCGAACGGCTGCCGTTCATCCGGCCGTATCCCCGCCCCCGAACAGCGCCGAGCCCCGGCGGCCACATGGGTCACCGGGGCTCGGTGCGGTCCGACCATCCGGTCCGTCGCGGACCGGGAGGGGCGATCAGGCCCCGCCGGAGAGCTTCTCCCGCAGCGCGGCCAGCTGCTCGTCGCTGGCGAGCGAGCCACCCGACTCGGCCTGCCCGCCGCCGGTGCTGGCGCGCTCCTCGGTGTCGCCACCGGAGGAGTAGTTTGCCGGCGCGGCCTCGTCGCCACCCTCCGCCTCGGCCTCGGCGGCCTTGCGGAGCTGGGCGATGTGCTGCTCGTAGCGGGCGTGCGCCTCGGCGTACTGCTTCTCCCAGGCGGCGCGGGCCTCCTCGTACCCTTCCTTCCAGTCGCCGGTCTCGACGTCGAAGCCCTCGGGGTAGATGTAGTTCCCCTGGTCGTCGTACTCGGCGGCCATGCCGTAGCGGGTCGGGTCGAACTCGGTGTCGACCGTCATGCCCTCGTTGGCCTGCTTCAGCGACAGCGAGATGCGGCGCCGGTCGAGGTCGATGTCGATGACCTTGACCATGCAGTCGTCGCCGACCTGGACGACCTGCTCCGGGATCTCGACGTGGCGCTCGGCCAGCTCGGAGATGTGGACCAGGCCCTCGATGCCCTCCTCGACGCGGACGAACGCGCCGAACGGCACCAGCTTGGTGACCTTGCCCGGCACGATCTGGCCGATCGCGTGGGTCCGGGCGTACAGCCGCCACGGGTCCTCCTGGGTCGCCTTCAGCGACAGGGAGACCCGCTCGCGGTCGAGATCGACGTCGAGCACCTCGACGGTGACCTCCTGGCCGACCTCGACGACCTCGCTCGGGTGGTCGATGTGCTTCCAGGAGAGCTCGGAGACGTGCACCAGGCCGTCGACCCCGCCCAGGTCGACGAACGCACCGAAGTTGACCACCGACGAGACGACGCCCTTGCGGACCTGGCCGCGCTGCAGCTGGTTGAGGAACTCGCTGCGGACCTCGGACTGGGTCTGCTCCAGCCAGGCACGGCGGGACAGGACCACGTTGTTGCGGTTCTTGTCCAGCTCGATGATCTTGGCCTCGATCTTGCGGCCGACGTACGGCTGCAGGTCGCGCACCCGGCGCATCTCGACCAGCGAGGCGGGCAGGAAGCCGCGGAGCCCGATGTCCAGGATGAGGCCGCCCTTGACGACCTCGATGACGGTGCCCTCGACCGGCTCGTCGGCCTCCTTGAGGGCCTCGATCGTGCCCCAGGCGCGCTCGTACTGCGCGCGCTTCTTGGACAGGATCAGGCGGCCTTCCTTGTCCTCCTTCTGGAGGACGAGGGCCTCGACGAACTCGCCGACCTCGACGACCTCGGCGGGGTCGACATCGTGCTTGATCGACAGCTCCCGCGAGGGGATGACGCCCTCGGTCTTGTAGCCGATGTCGAGCAGGACCTCGTCACGGTCGACCTTGACGATGGTGCCCTCGACGATGTCGCCATCGTTGAAGTACTTGATCGTCTGGTCGATGGCGGCGAGGAAGTCCTCCTCCGACCCGATGTCGTTGATAGCGACCTGCGGCGTGGTCGGGGCGGCGGTGGTGTCGGTGGACATGTAGTGGGGTGCTCCGATGGATTTCTCTGGCTGGTCGGTCCGGGTCGGCGCTGCTGCAGCAACGCTCACCGGTTGTGGTGCGTGTAGCTGTGACTGTGTCTGATTCCTTCTGTAACAGTCACCCTCTGGCGTCGATTCCCGTGGTCGGAACCTCGTTGCGACGGACTCTCGCGAACCGGCGCAGGAGTGGCGCCGGGCGGTCCTCCGACACGTTGACCACGGTGCGCGATGCATGCTACGCGGCCCGGAAAGATCGGGGCAATGCGGGTCGGGCATTCGGGCGGGTCGCGGGCCCGGGCCCCGGTACTGCGACGATCGGGTGGTCATGAGCAGCCGCGACGAGTTCCACTCCGCCGAGATCGCCGTCGGCACCGCGGGCGTCGCCCGGCGCCCGGTCGGCCCCGCCGAGTCCGAGGCGGCCGGCCGCCGCTGGTGGGACGCCGACGCCGACGCCTACCTCGCCGAGCACGGTGCCGACATCGGCGACGCCGAGTTCGTCTGGTGCCCGGAGAACCTGCACGAGGCCGAGGCCGAGCTGCTCGGCCCGCGCGCCTCGCTGGCCGGCAAGCGGGTCCTGGAGGTGGGAGCCGGCTCCGCGCCGTGCAGCCGGTGGCTGGCGGCCCAGGGTGCCCACCCGGTCGCGCTGGACGTCTCGGCCGGGATGCTGCGGCACGCCGCCCGGCTCAACCGCGAGCTCGGCGTCGACGTGCCGCTGGTGCAGGCCGGTGCCGAGCACCTGCCGTTCGCCGACGGCACGTTCGACCTCGCGTGCTCGGCGTTCGGTGCGGTCCCGTTCGTGGCCGACCCGGGGCGGGTCATGCGCGAGGTGCACCGGGTGCTGCGCCCCGGCGGGCGGTGGGTGTTCGCGGTGAACCACCCGATGCGCTGGGTCTTCCCGGACGACCCCGGCGAGCGCGGCCTCACCGTGGTGCAGTCCTACTTCGACCGCACCCCGTACCTGGAGGTCGACGGCGCGGGCCGGGCCACCTACGTCGAGCACCACCGCACGCTCGGCGACCGCGTCCGGGACGTCGTCGCCGCCGGGCTGGTCCTCGAGGACCTGGTCGAGCCGGAGTGGCCCGAGGGCCACGAGCGGGTGTGGGGCCAGTGGTCCCGGCTGCGCGGCGAGCTCTTCCCCGGCACGGCGATCTTCGTGACCCGCCGCCCGGGCTGACCCGGCTCCGGCTACACCTCGACGACGGCGCCGGTCTCCAGGTCGTAGCGCGCGCCGATGATCGTCAGGCGGTTGTTGCAGACCGCGCCCGACAGCGACGGGTCCGACGTCAGCTGGGCGACCACCCGCCGGACGTTGGCGTCGACCGCCGCGGCCACGCCGGCCTTCTCGTCGTCGCCCTCCCCCACGCACACCGGCACGATGTCGCCGACCAGCGCGCCGAGCGTGGCCGGCTCCGGCGCGGGTTCGCCGCCGGCGACCGCCACCGCGGCCTTCACCGCGCCGCACTGCGAGTGACCGAGCACCACCAGCAGCGGGATGCCCAGCGCGCCGGCTCCGAACGCGAGGGTGCCGCGCACGGCGTCGTCGACGACCTGCCCGGCCGTACGCACGACGAACAGGTCCCCCAGTCCGAGGTCGAACACCAGCTCGGCGGGGACCCGCGAGTCCGAGCACGACAGGATCATCGCGGCCGGGGTCTGACCGGCCACCGCGGCGGCCCGCTCCTCCGCCGACCGGCGGGGATCCTGGCGCTCGTCGCGCTGCCAGCGCCCGTTGCCCTCGAGCATCATCGACCACGCCTCGGCGGCGGTCGGCCTGGTGTCGGCCATCGCTCCTCGTTCCGGGGGTAGGGGACGTCGGTCCTGCTCAAGATCGCGGAACCGGGTGCGGGCGGCAAGCCAGAGCCGTGTGATGTGTCCGGCGCCGCTCCCCTCGGAGGCCGGGAAGGGTCCGGCGCAACCTACGATCGTCGGCGTGCCGATCGATCTCACCGAGCTGCCCGACATGCAGCCACAGCACGCCCTGGAGCAGCTCACCGCCCGGATGGGCATCGAGATCCTCGAGGCGGGACCCGACGCGGTCGTCGGCCGGATGCCGGTCGAGGGCAACCGCCAGCCCTACGGGCTGCTGCACGGCGGCGCCAGCGCCGTCCTCGCCGAGACGCTGGGGTCCGTCCTCTCCGCACTGCACGCGTTGCCGGACCGGTTCCCGGTCGGCCTGGAGCTGGCCTGCACCCACCACCGTTCCGCGACCACCGGCTCGGTCACCGGCACGGCCCGGCCGGTCCACGTGGGGCGGTCCACCTCGACGTCCGAGATCGTTCTCGTCGACGACGACGGCCGTCGCGTGTGCACCGCGAAGCTGACCTGCCTGCACCGGGACACACGACCGCTCGTGTCCTGAGTGTCGCGCTGCGGCACGGGCGGGTTACGTCTCGGCCACGGCCGCGTCCGAGACGTTCGTACCAGTCCCGTCCTCGGCTAGGTTCGCCCCGATCACCCGCCCGGGTGGTCGCTGGACGCAGCACGAGGACGGCCCACGTGTCACCACCTCGCACTCCGCCCCGCGGGCGCGCCGGCCGCGCGGTGACCGTCCGCGCCGGGGTCCCGCGACGGTCCCCGGCCGCGTTCCGCTGGCTGACCGGGCTGCTGGTCGCGCTGATCGGCACGGTCGCCCTCGCGGGTGCGGCGGCGGCCGCCGCACCCGCCGCTCCCCCGGCCCCGGCACCCGCCGCGGTCGCGCAGCAGCAGGACGGCATCGACGTCAGCGGCACCCTGCGCGACCAGAACGGGCGCCCGCTGGCCAACGTGACGATCGTCGCCGAACGGGACGGCGTCCGGGCCGCCGAGGCCACCTCGCGGCCCGACGGCCGGTGGCAGCTCACCGTCCCGGCCGCCGGGAGCTACACGTTCCGGCTCGACGAGACCACCCTCCCGCCCGGCACCCAGGTGCTGCAGGGCGAGACCACCCGCCAGGTGACCGCGGGCTCGCTGAACACGGTCGTGTTCCGTTTCGGCGAGGAGGCCGAGGGGCTGGGCGCGGGCGGGTTCGCGATCTTCGTCCGCCTGTTCGTCGACGGCATCCGCTTCGGCCTGGTCATCGGGATCTCCGCGGTCGGCCTGTCGCTGATCTTCGGTACCACCGGCCTCACCAACTTCGCGCACGGCGAGATGGTCACCATCGGCGCCGCCGTCGCCTGGTACGTGAACGTGGCCGGCGGCGTCCAGCTGATCCCCGCGACGATCATCGCGATGCTGATCGGTGCCCTGCTCGGCGCGGCCAACGAGCTCGGCATCTGGCGCAGGCTGCGCCATCGCGGGGCCGGGTTGATCGCCCAGCTCGTCGTCTCGATCGGCCTGTCGATCGCGCTGCGCTACCTGGTGCTGATCTTCTTCGGCGGGCGGTCGGAGTCGTTCACCGACTACACCGCGCAGACCGTGCGGAACTACGGGCCGGTCGCGCTGACCGACAAGGACCTGTCGGCGATCGGGATCTCGATCGTCGTGCTGGTCGCGATCGCGTTGCTGCTGCAGAAGACCCGGATCGGGAAGGCGATGCGCGCGGTGTCGGACAACCGCGACCTCGCCGCGTCCTCCGGGATCAACGTCGACCGGGTGATCCTGTTCGTCTGGATGCTCGGGGGCGCGCTGGCCACCCTCGGCGGCGTGCTGTTCGCGCTGTCGGAGCTGTCCAGCACCGTCCAGTACGAGATGGGCTTCCGGCTGCTGCTGCTCATGTTCGCCGGCGTCATCCTGGGCGGCCTCGGCACCGCGTACGGCGCGCTGCTGGGCTGCCTGATCGTGGGCATCCTGGTCCAGCTCTCCACGCTGGTGCTGCCCCTGGACCTCAAGTACCTCGGCGGCCTGGCGGTGCTGATCGTGATCCTGGTGTTCCGCCCACAGGGCCTGCTCGGCTCCCGGGCCCGGATCGGCTGAAGGCGCGCGCCATGATCGACTTCGGACAGCTCCTGACCGTCGGCTTCTCCCAGCTGATCGGGCCCTCGGCGATCTTCTTCACGCTTCTGGCGCTCGGCCTCAACATCCACTTCGGCTACACCGGCCTGCTCAACTTCGGCCAGATCGGGTTCGCGCTGGTCGGCGCGTACGGCATGGGCATCGCGGTGGCGAACTACGGCGCCCCGCTCTGGCTGGGCATCCTGATCGGCATGGCCTGCGGGGTCGCGCTGGCGCTGGTGCTGGGCATCCCGACGCTGCGCCTGCGGGCCGACTACCTGGCCATCGTGACGATCGCGGCGTCGGAGATCCTGCGCCTGATCACCCGCTCGACGTCGCAGACCGGGTTCACCGGCGGCACCCAGGGCCTCACCGGCTTCGCCGACACCTTCGCCGGGGCGAACCCGTTCACCCGGCCGTCCTACTCGCTGCTCGGGCTGGACGTCCGCGGCCCCGACCTGTGGGCGATCCTCGTCGGCTGGACGGTCGTCGGGCTCTGCGTGCTGCTCACCTGGCTGCTGGTGCGCAGCCCGTGGGGCCGGGTGCTCAAGGCCATCCGGGAGGACGAGGAAGCGGCCCGGGCGCTGGGCAAGAACGTGTTCGCCTACAAGATGCAGGCGCTCGCCCTCGGCGGGGTGTTCGGCGCGCTGGGTGGCATCGTGTTCGCACTGTCGACCCAGTCGCTGACCCCGGACTTCTACTCGCCGCCGCAGACGTTCTTCGCCTACGCCGCGCTGATCCTCGGCGGCGCGGGCCGGGTGCTCGGGCCCGTGATCGGCGCGATGGCGTTCTGGTTCCTGCTCTCGGTCGCCGACGCGTTCCTGCGCCAGGCCACCGCGGGCGAGTCGCCGCTGCTGCCCGTCATCTCGTCCCAGGACGTCGGCGCCATCCGTTTCGTGCTCGTCGGCGCCTTCCTGGGGTTCATGATGGTGTTCCGGCCGCAAGGCATCTTCGGACGCCGGAGGGAGGTGCTCGGCGATGGCCGCTGACCGCGTGCCCGACGGGCCCGGCGGGGACCGGGACACCGAGATCACCCGGGACACCGCGTTCGCGGACGAGCACGCCGGCCCGGCCCGGGGCGCGCCGCCGGCCGCCGACGACCCCGCCCACGCGCTGGCCGGCGTCGCACCGGAGCCGGGGGTCGCCAAGCCGGACCCGGTGCTCGTCGCCGACGACGTGACCCGCACCTTCGGCGGGCTGACCGCCGTCGACGTCACCCACCTGGAGTTCCAGCGCGGCGCCATCACCGGCCTGATCGGGCCGAACGGCGCCGGCAAGACGACCCTGTTCAACCTGCTCACCGGCTTCGACCGGGCCGACACCGGCACCTGGGTGTACGAGGGCGCGCCGCTGCAGAAGCTGCCCCCGCACCGGGTGGCGCGCCTCGGCGTGGTCCGGACCTTCCAGCTGACCAAGGCACTGGCCGGCATGACCGTCATGGACAACATGCGCCTCGGCGCCACCGGGCAGCGCGGCGAGAGCTTCATGGGGGCACTGTTCACCGCGTGGGGGGCCCAGGAACGCCAGGTCACCGAGCGGGCGCGCGAGCTGCTGGCCCGGTTCCAGCTGGAGGCCAAGGCCGACGACCTCGCCGGATCGCTGTCCGGCGGGCAGCGCAAGCTGCTCGAGATGGCGCGGGCGCTGATGATGGAGCCCAAGGTCGTCATGCTGGACGAGCCGATGGCTGGCGTGAACCCGGCGCTCACCCAGAGCCTGCTGCGGCACGTCAAGTCGCTGCGCGACGAGGGCATGAGCGTCGTGTTCGTCGAGCACGACATGGACGTCATCCGGGACATCAGCGACTGGGTCGTCGTCATGGCCCAGGGACAGGTGATCGCGGAGGGGCCGCCGTCGGCGCTGTCGTCGAACCCGGCGGTCGTCGACGCCTACCTCGGTGCGCACCACGACCGGCTGCTGGAGTTCGACGCCGAGGGCAACCCGGTCGGCGAGACGGCCGCCCTGGTCGCCGAGATGGAGGCCGCCGAGCAGGAGGCGGACGAGGGGAAGCGGACATGAGCGAGCAGGCCCCGGGCACCGACGGCGTCCTGACCCCGGAACAGGCGGCGACGCCCGAGGTGCACGCCCGCCTCGCCGAGGGCGCGCTGGTGCGCGTCGACGCCCTGGTCGCCGGGTACGTGCCCGGCGTCGACATCCTGCACCGCAGCGACTTCTTCCTGCGCGACGGCGAGATCGTCGGGATCATCGGCCCGAACGGCGCGGGCAAGTCGACGCTGCTCAAGGCGATGTTCGGACTGATCCCGGTGCGCAGCGGCACGATCCGGCTGCGTGACAGCGACATCACCGGTGCCCGCGCGCACGCGCTGGTCACCCGGGGGCTCGGCTACGTGCCCCAGCGGGACAACGTGTTCCCCTCGCTGTCGATCGAGGAGAACCTGCAGATGGGGGTCTACCTGCGGCCGAAGTCGTTCGCGGCCCGGTTCGAGGAGGTCGCCGAGCTCTTCCCGATGCTGGGGCAGCGCCGCCGGACCAAGGCGGGATCGCTGTCCGGCGGGGAGCGCCAGATGGTCGCGATGGGCCGGGCGCTGATGATGTCGCCCTCGGTGCTGCTGCTCGACGAGCCCTCCGCGGGCCTGTCGCCGATGCTGCAGGACGAGGTGTTCGTGCGCTGCAAGCGGATCAACGCCGCGGGCGTCTCGGTGATCATGGTGGAGCAGAACGCCCGCCGCTGCCTGCAGATCTGCGACCGCGGCTACGTGCTCGACCAGGGCCGGGCCGCCTACACCGCGGGGGGCCGGGAGCTGCTGAACGACCCGAAGGTCATCGAGCTGTACCTGGGCACGCTCGCCGGGAGCCGGGAGAAGAAGGACTGATACCCCGCCCGGAATCGCCCGAACGGAACTCCGGGGGCGGACCGTGACGGCCCGCCCCCGGTGATCCGTCGCCTCAGCCCTGGGCACCCACGCGGACGTAGGTCACGTTCGGGCTGATCTTGTTCTGGGCGTCGAACGTCTGCACGCCGTACGACCCCGAGCCCGGCTCACCGGCGTCGGTGAAGTCGAGCGTGCCGGTCGCGCCGTCGTAGTCGACGTCACCGCCCCGGGCGACGATCGCCTTGCACGCCGCGTACGTGGTGCACTTCTCGCCGCCCTTGGTGATCGCGTTGATCTGGGTCGCGATGTCCGGGCCGTTGGTCGACTTCGCCGCCTCGGCCGCGAGCGCCGAGAGCACGACCGCGTCGTAGGACTCCGCGGCGTAGTTGAAGTCGGTCAGCGCCGGGTCCTGCGCCTTGAGACGGTTCTGGAAGTCACCCGACAGCTCGGTCAGCGGCAGCGTGCCCTTCATGCCGTTCAGCAGGCCGGGCGGCAGGCCCTCGCCGAGCGCGTTGCCCATGTTGCCGTCCGTGCCGTAGACGCGCTTCTGCGACGGGCCGATCCGCACCTCCGTCATGCGGGTCAGGATCCGCTTGGACTCGTCGAAGCCGATGACCGCGATCGCGTCCGGGTTGAACTGCGCGACCTGGTCGATCTCCGGGTTGAACGACGCGGCGTTCGGGTCGTAGATCAGCTTCTGGATCTGGTCCTGCGGGATGCCCGCGTTCACCAGGTTCCGCTCGGTGCTGTTCGCCAGGCCGGACCCGTACGGGTCGTTGCGGGCCAGGAGCGACACGCGCTGGCCGCCGTCCGAGGTGATCAGCTGGGCCAGTGCCTGCCCCTGGAGGACGTCCGGCGGCGCGGTCCGGAAGTACATCCCGCGGTCCTGCCAGCAGGTGAACTCGTCGGAGGTGTTCGCCGGCGAGAACTGGACCACGCCGGCACCGGCGATCTTGTCGATGACCAGCTTGGACACGCCGGACGCCGCCGCGCCGACGATGACCTGGGTGCCGGCCCCGAGATGCCGGTCGACGGTCTGGTTGGCGATGTCGGTGGTGTCGTCGCCGGAGTCGCCGCGCAGGTGCTGGATCGGCTGGCCCAGGACGCCGCCGCCCGCGTTGACCTCCTCGAGCGCCACCTCGACGCCCGCGAACTCCGGCGGGCCGAGGAACGCGAGGCTGCCGGTCTCGGGTAGCAGCGAACCGATCTTCAGCGGTGCGGTCCCGGGGTTGCCGGTCGGCTGGGCCTGTGCCGGGGTGCAGGCCTGCCCGGCCGCGGACGGCGCCTCGCCGGTCCCGGCCCCCTCGCCGGAGCCGGCCTGCTCCCCGCCGCCACCGCCGCACCCCGCCAGGACCAGCGACGCCACCCCGGCCAGGGCTGCAATTCGCCACGATGATCGCGTCATACGAGTTCCCCTTCGACGCTCCCCCGCCGTCGACGTGGCGCGGGAGGATGGCGGAAAACTAGTACGCGCGAACCAGGAAACGGGATCCGGTCACCACTCGTGACACGAATGTGATGATCCGGGCCACCCGTGTCACGTTTCGACCGTCCGGGTGTCGATCACACGACGCGTCGTGACGGATCCGTTTCCCGGTGAACCGGCGGCCCCGGAATCGTCGCTCAGGACTTCGCGGTCGCGAGCCCGTCCACGACGGCCTCGGCGACCGCCTTCATCGTGGTCCGGCGGTCCATCGCGGTGCGCTGGATCCAGCGGAACGCCTCGGGCTCGGACATCTTCTGGTGGGTCATCAGCAGGCCCTTGGCCCGGTCGACGACCTTGCGGGTCTCGAACCGCTCGTTGAGCGTCGCGACCTCGTCCTCCAGGGCCTTCTTCTCGGAGAACCGGGAGACGGCCAGCTCGATGGCCGGGACGAGCTCGTGCCGGGCGAACGGCTTGACCAGGTAGGCCATGGCGCCGGCGTCGCGGGCGCGCTCGATGAGATCGCGCTGGCTGAACGCGGTGAGCATGACGACCGGCGCGATCTTCTCCTCGACGATCGTCGACGCCGCCTCGATGCCGTCCTTCTTGGGCATCTTGACGTCCATGATCACCAGGTCCGGCTTCAGCTCGCGGGCCTGCTCGATCGCGGCCTCACCGTCGCCGGCCTCACCGGCGATCTGGTAGCCCTCCTCGGAGAGCATCTCGGCCAGGTCCATCCGGATCAGGGCCTCGTCCTCGACGACCAGCACCCGCCACCCGGGCTGCGGGCCGTCCTCGGCCGGCGTGTCTGCGGGAACGTTGTCGGTCACCGGGGTCTCCTTAGCGACGAAACGGAACTGCGACCGGACGGCCCAGGCTACCGGGGCAACAGCGGTACGACCGAACCACTTCGGCCTTTCGTGTGCGGAAACACGCTTCCAGCGTGCAATCCCGGCTAGGGCGGCCAGGACGCCCTCCGCGCGACGCGCCCGGTCACGTCTTGGGCCCGATCGCGCGGTCGAGAGCCGCGACGGCGTCCCGGCGGGCCACCGACAGCACGTTCGGCCGTGCGCGGCGGTGCGCGATGCAGAGCTGGTCCAGGGCTGCCTCCGCCATGCGCATGATGTCGTCGGACGTGTTGTAGAAGAACCAGCGGGGATAGGCGTACTCGCGGACCGGCCCGTCCGGGCGGCGACTACGGACCCGGTTCGTCGTCCGGCAGCCGTCGGAGTGGAACAGGCCTTTCAGGAACAGCTCCGGACGGGCGTCGACGATCTGCTGCTGCCACTCCTCCAGGCGGATGGACCGGGTGTGCTTCATTCCGGGCCCGTGTTGCGGGAACAGACACGTCCAGTGCTTGGAGTAGCTCTTCACCTGCGTACAGCCCTGCCGCCGGACCCTGCACACCGCTCCGCGCATTAAGTCGGCCATGCCCGCCTCGACCTCATCGAGGACACCTGGCCACATATCGTCACCGAACACCGAGAGGGACTGCACCCCTCGTCGTCCGACGACGATGTGGCCGTCTCCCAGATACATGCCCAGCATGTAGGCGTAGGATTCCGGGATCGCGGTGCCGGCGCACCGGAAACACGCCGTCTCGGCCGGGCGTGATCGCCGCGACCCCCGTATCCAGTGCCGGACCGTCGCCGCCGGGATCCCGAGCCGTCTGGAGATCTCGACACGGCTCACCCCACCGGCAAAAAGGAGCAGGGCGTCGTCAACGGCTTCCCGCGGATACATGCTCGAAGTGTCGCGCCGCACCCTGACAGGAATCGGCGACCAGTGCCCCCGGTGGGATTCGAACCCACACTGTACGGTGTTTGAGACCGCTTTCTCTGCCGATTGGAATACGGGGGCTTGCGACATTCAGCCTATTCAGCTCTTCGTCCAGCTTAGCGGCCGCGCCGGGTCCCGCGGAAACCGGGGCCCGTTCACTCCAGTGGTTCCAGCAGCGCCACCGCCTCCATGTGGTGGGTCATCGGGAACGCGTCGAACGCCCGCAGCCGCGTCACCCGGTACCCGGCGCCGGCGAACAGCGCGAGGTCCCGGGCGAGCGCGGCGGGGTCGCAGCCGACGTGCACGATCCGGCGCGGGCGCCGGGCGGCCAGCGCCCGCACCGCGGCCCGGCCGAGCCCGGTCCGCGGCGGATCGGTGACGACCACGTCCGGGTCCGGGCGGAGCCGGCCGATCTCCCGTTCCGCGCGGCCCCGGACGAACTCCACCTGCCCGAGATCCGCGAGCGCGGCCGCGCCGTCGGCCACCGCGGACGGCGACGACTCCACCACGAGCACGGTCCCGTCCGGCCCGACCTGGCGGGCGAGCACCGACCCGAGCAGGCCCACGCCGCCGTAGAGGTCCCAGGCGACACCGCCGCGCGGCACGGCGGCCCAGTCGCCCACCACGCCGGCGAGGGTGTCGGGCAGCGCCGGGTGCACCTGCCAGAACGTGCCGGCCGACAGCTCCCAGGTCCGGCCCGCGGCGTGCACGGTGGACCCGGCCCCGATCCGGGCGGTTGCATCGACGCGCGATCCGCCGGCGCTACTCGCTGTGCCGCCGACGACCGTCACGTCCACCTCGGACCCGGGCCGGAACCGCCGCTCGAGGACGGGTTCGAGCGCGCCACCGGGGACCAGCGGGCAGTCGCGGATCTCGCACACGTCGTGGCTGCGGTGCGCACGCAGGCCGGGGACGCCGTCGTCGTCGACGGCCAGCCGCACCCGGGTCCGCCAGCCCAGCGGCCCGCCGGGCAGCTCCTCGACGACGACCTCGTCGAACCGGACCGCGGCCGTCGCCGCGGCCGGCGCGGCCAGCCGGGCCAGCTGCTCCCGCAGGACGTCGGCCTTCAGGGCCCGCTGGGCGGCCGGCGTGGCGTGCTGGAAGTCGCAGCCGCCGCACCCGCCGGGCCCGGCCCACACGCAGGCCGGCTCGACCCGGTCCGGGGACGCGGTCAGGACCTCGACGGTGTCGGCCCGGCAGAATGCCCCGCCCGGGTCCTCGGTGACGACGGCGCGCACCCGCTCCCCGGGCAGCGCGTGCCGGACGAACACGACCCGGCCGTCGTCCGCCGGGCGCCCGTCCCCACCGGCGCGGGCGACGCAGTGCCCGCCGTGCGCGACCGGACCGACGGTGAGCTCGAGCATCCGGTCGGTCCAGTCGGTGGCCGGTGCCACGCTCATCGGTTCCCCTTCGTGCTGCGGACCGCGCCCGACGGTGCCGGCCCGGTGCCGGCGGTGTCGCGGCGCTCGCCGGGCAGCTGCTCCAGCCCCGGGTAGCCGCGCCGGGACGCGCCGGGCGCGTCCAGCGGCGAGAGCGCCCGCGTGCGCGACGACGACGGCAGCTGCCACGGCACGCTCGTCACCATCACCCCCGGCTGGAACAGCAGCCGCGTCTTGAGCCGCAGCGCGCTCTGGTTGTGCAGGACCTGCTCCCACCAGTGCCCGACGACGTACTCCGGGATGTAGACGGTCACGACGTTGCGCGGGGAGTCGGAGCGGATCCGCTTCACGTAGTCCAGCACCGGCCGGGTGATCTCGCGGTACGGGGACTCCACGACCTTCAGGGGGACCGGGATCTTCCGCCGGTGCCACTGGTCGACGAGCTTCTTGGTGTCGGTGTCGTCGACGTTGACCGTGACGGCCTCGAGGATGTCCGGCCGGGTGGCCCGGGCGTAGGCCAGCGCCCGCAGCGTCGGCTTGTGCAGCGTCGACACGAGCACGACGGCGTGGTTGCGCGACGGCAGCACGTCGTCGCTCTCCTCGGCGACCAGCGCGGCCGACACCCGGTCGTAGTGCAGCTGGATCCCCCGCATGAGCAGGAAGAACCCGCCCATCGCCACGATCGCGATCCACGCGCCGAGGGTGAACTTGGTGATGAGCACGGTGATCAGCACGAGCCCGGTCATGACCCCGCCGAACGCGTTGATCGCCTGCGACCGGCGGATCTTCCGGCGCTGCGCGGGCTCGGGGTCGAGCTCCAGCTCCCGGTTCCAGTGCCGGACCATGCCGGCCTGGGAGAGCGTGAACGACACGAACACGCCCACGGTGTAGAGCGGGATCAGCCGGGTGACCTCGGCCTGGAACCCGACGACCAGCAGGATCGCGAACAGCGCCAGCAACACGATGCCGTTGGAGAACGCCAGCCGGTCGCCGCGGGTGTGCAGCTGGCGGGGCAGGAAGCGGTCCTGGGACAGGATCGAGCCCAGCACCGGGAAGCCGTTGAACGCGGTGTTCGCGGCCAGCACCAGGATCAGCGCGGTCATCACGATGACGAAGAAGGAGCCCGGCCGGAAGTCGGCGAACACGGCCTGGGCCAGCTGCGCGATCATGGTCTGCTGCTCGTAGCCGGGCGGCGCGTCGGGGAACTGGTGGGCCGGGTCCTCGGCGATCTGCACGTGCGTCAGCTGGGCCAGCGCGACGAGACCCATGAACATCGTGACCGACATCATGCCGAGCAGCAGCAGCGTGGTCGCCGCGTTGCGCGACTTGGGCTTGCGGAACGCCGGCACCCCGTTCGAGATCGCCTCGACCCCGGTCAGCGCGGCCGCGCCCTGGGTGAAGGACCGCAGCACCAGCAGCATCAGCGCGAGCCCGGTGTAGGCGTCGCCCTCGGCCACCAGGTGCAGGTCGGCGCTGGCGGCGCGGACGTCGTCGCCGAGCAGCAGGATCCGCGTCAGCCCCCAGACGATCATCGTCCCGACGCCGAACACGAACGCGTAGACGGGGATCGCGAACATGGCCCCGGACTCCCGGACCCCGCGCAGGTTGACCGCGGTGAGCACGACGATCGCCGAGACCGCGAACAGCACCTTGTGCTCGGCGACGAACGGCACCAGGGCGCCGATGTTGGCGGCCGCCGCGGAGATCGACACGGCGACGGTGAGCGTGTAGTCGACGAGCAGGGCGCTGGCGACGGTGAGGCCGGCGTTCTTGCCGAGGTTGACCGTCGCCACCTCGTAGTCGCCCCCGCCGGACGGGTAGGCGTGCACGTTCTGCCGGTAGCTCGCGACGACCGTCAGCAGCACGACGACGACCGCCAGCCCGATCCACGGCGACATCACATAGGACGCGACACCGGCCACCGACAGGGTCAGGAAGATCTCCTCCGGGGCGTAGGCAACGGACGACATCGCGTCCGAGGCGAACACCGGCAGGGCGATCCGCTTCGGCAGGAGCGTGCTGGTCAGGCGGTCGCTGCGGCGCGGTCGTCCGACCACGAGCCGCTTGAACGCGACAGCGAACTTGGACACGGTGCGCAGCCTATGCCCCGTGCCGGACGGCGACGCGCTAGCGTCGGACCCGACGCCGTCGGACAGTCGTCGCGTCCCGCACCGAGCAGCCGCACCGCCGGAAGGAAGCCGTTCCGCCATGCACGTCGTCATCATGGGATGCGGCCGGGTCGGCGCGTCCCTGGCCTCGGGCCTGGAGCGGCTCGGCCACGAGGTCGCGGTGATCGACCGCGACCCGCAGGCGTTCCGCAGGCTGGGGCCGGACTTCCGGGGCCGGCAGGTCGTCGGCTTCGGGTTCCACCGCAGCGTCCTCGACGAGGCCGGGCTGGACGCCGCGGACGCGTTCGCCGCCGTGTCCTCGGGCGACAACTCGAACATCATCGCCGCCCGGGTCGCGCGGGAGAGCTACGGCGTCGAGAAGGTGGTCGCGCGGATCTACGACGCCAAGCGGGCCGCCGTCTACGAGCGGCTCGGCATCCCCACCGTGGCGACCGTGCCGTGGACGACCGACCGGCTGCTGCGGATGCTGCTGCCCGACGGCGTCGCCACGGCCTGGCGGGAGCCCACCGGCACCGTGGCCGTCCTGCCGCTGCCGCTGCACGAGGACTGGGTGGGCCGCCCGGTCCGCGACCTGGAGCGGGCCACGAACTCGCGGGTCGCGTTCGTCGTGCGGTTCGGGACGGGAGTGCTGCCGACCAAGGACACCACCGTGCAGGCCGAGGACACCGTCTACGTGGCGGCGATCTCCGGCACGGTCAGCGACGTGACGGCGGCCGCCGCGGCGCCGCCCGAGGAGGACTGATGCGGGTCGCGATCGCGGGAGCGGGCGCCGTCGGGCGGTCGATCGCGCTGGAGCTCGTCGAGTCCGAGCACCGGGTGATGCTCATCGAGCGCGAGCTCACCCAGATCGACCCGAACGCCGTCGCGGAGGCCGAGTGGGTGCACGCCGACGCCTGCGAGCTGTCCTCGCTCGAGGACGCCGGCATCGAGGGCTGCGACGTCGTCATCGCCGCCACCGGCGACGACAAGGTCAACCTCGTGGTGTCGCTGCTGGCGAAGACCGAGTTCGGGGTGCGCCGGGTGGTGGCGCGGGTGAACGACCCGCGCAACGAGTGGCTGTTCGGCGAGAACTGGGGCGTCGACGTCGCCGTGTCCACCCCGCGACTGCTGGCCGCGCTGGTGGAGGAGGCCGTCGCCGTCGGGGACCTGGTGCGGCTGCTCACGCTGCGCCAGGGCCAGGCGAACCTGGTCGAGGTGACGCTGCCCGACGAGACGCCGCTGGCCGGGCGCCCGGTGCGGTCGGTGACACTGCCGCCGGACTCGGCGCTGGTGACGATCCTGCGCGGCGGCCGGGTGATCGTCCCGCAGCCGGACGACGCCCTCGAGCCGGGCGACGAGCTGCTCTTCGTGGCGACGACCGCGGTCGAGGCGGAGATCCGGGAGGCGCTGGCGCGCCCGTGAGTGGTTATCGCGGCCGGAACCGCGATAAGCACTCACGAGCGCGGAGCGCCGCTCTCGGCCCGCCGGACGATGAGGACGGTCGCCAGGATCGCCAGCGCGAGCAGCGGGTAGCCCATCGCGAGCCGGGCGACACCCAGCCAGGTCTCGGCGTTGGCGTCGTAGAGCAGCCCCTGGACGACCACCCGGGACGCGAACACCAGCGCGAGGAGCCCGGTGGCGAGGGTGTAGGCGCGCAGCAGGACGGGGTTCTGCCGCCACTGCGTGCCGCGCGCGTTCAGCCCGTTCCAGATCACGCCGGCCAGCGGCCACTTCACGATCATCGACACGATCGCGGCCAGCGCGAAGAACGAGCTGAGCAGCAGCCCGGGCAGGTAGAAGCCGCGGGCCTCGCCGGTCTGCCGGGCGACCAGCGCGCAGATCCCGACTCCGAACAGCCCGGAGATCGCCGGCTGGATCGGGTCCCGGCGGACCAGCCGCCACACCAGGACGGCGACGCCGGCGGCCAGCGCGGCGATCAGCGCCGGCTGCAGCCCGCCGATCAGGTTGACCACGACGAACACCGCTACCGGCACCGACGACGCGACGATCCCGGGGACACCGCCCATCTGCTCCAGCAGCGTCGGCATCCGCTCGCGGTCCCGCCGATCGGCCGGTTCCCTCTCCGGAGCGCCGGCCCCGTCGATCCGGGGGATCCGGGTGGTCGGCGCGTCCCGGTGGTCGATGTGGTGGTGGTCGCTCACACGGTTCCGATCGCTCGGCGGGTCACTGCTGCTGGGTCTGGCAGATCTCGTAGTAAGGGTTGTAGATCACCTTGGTGCCGTCCCGGACCGAGACCCGCCCCCGCACCCGCATGGTGCGGCCCGCCTCGATGCCGGGGATGCGGCGCCGGCCCATCCAGACCAGCGTGACGCCGTCGGTGCCGTCGAACAGCTCGGCCTTCAACGTGGCCTCCGCGCTCTCCGGGCACAGCTCGACGCTGCGGATCCGGCCCAGCATCGTGACCTCCTCGCCGCAGGTGCAGTCGCGGGCCGGTCGCGCGCCGGTCTCCTCGACGTCCTCGGCGAGATCCCGTGCGTCGAGCTCGTCGACGTCACTGGTGAGTTTGCGAAGCATCCGGCGGAACGTTCCGCCATCCGTGCTGCCCATGTCTCTCCTCGGCCCGCGCGGTCCGGAACCTCCGGCGTCCCGCACTCCTGTGGCGACCCGACGGGTGTCGTGTTACGGCCACGCCAGCGTAACGCGCGGGCGTCCCGGTTTGTGCCGGGCGGAACGTGGCCGCCCGCACCCCGACGGGCCCGCCGGTCACGCCGACCGGTCGTCCGGGCGCGGCCGGTGGTCCCGCCCGGCGGGCGTTCCGGGCACGGCGCCCGGAACCCCCTCCGGTTCAGTCCCGCCGGTGCTTCCCGAGATCGCGGGCATCGGTGCCGGCGGCGCGCCGGGCGGACGGCCACTGGCCGGTCAGCCCGGAGCCACCCGCGGCCCGGGCGGGGTCCGCGCCCGGCTCGTCGTCCTGCCCACGGTCGTGCTCACGGCTGCGGCGCCGGGCCGAGCGGCCGGCCCGGTAGTCGGCGAGCCCGGTGACGCCGTGCCCGTCGCCCGGGTCGCCTCCGGTGCCGTGACCGGAGTCATCGCCGGTGTCGTGGCCGGTGTCATGGTCGGTGTCATGGCCCTGCTCGTCGCGGTACCCGGAGGCGCTGCGCAGGAGGTCCTGCAGGGCGCTGCGGGCCTCGTCCGCCGAGGTCGGGCCGGTGGGGCCGGCCGTGGACGTGCGGAACACGTCGCCGCCCGTGCGGAACACGTCGCCGTCCGTGCGGGACGGGACGTCGTCGTCCGTGAGCGACGGGTCGTCGGTGCGGGACGCGGCCGACTCGGCTCCGGCCTCCCAGCCGGCGGACCGGCTCTCCGGCTCCGCGGCACGGCGACGGGACCCGCTCCCCGGAGCGTCGAGCGCCGCCGACGCGAGGAGGTCGGCCACCGACGTGCCGGTGCCGGCGCCGTGCCGGCCGGCGCGGCGGCTGGCCGCGATCTCGGTCGAGAGCCAGTCGTCGCCGGATCCGAACTCGGCCTCGGGATCCGCCGGCTCGGCCGGTGGGGCCTCGCTGCGTCGCCGACCGGGCGCGGACGGGGCCGTGGGCGGAGGCTCGGGCTCGGCGTGCCGGCGAGCGGCCGCGGACCGGGTCTCGCGCTCGGGCTCGGAGCCGGGGCGCGGCTCCAGGGTGGCGTCCATCAGCGGGATGTCGGCGAGCGGGATGTCCGCGATCGCCATCGACGCCGGGCGGGCCGGCTCGTCGTCCGGCGCGGCCGGGCCGGCGCTGCCGCCGGCGGCGCCGTGCCCGGCCAGCAGGTCGGCCGCGTCGATGCGGCCCGCGCCGCCGGCCGCGCGGCGGCGGGAACGCCCTCCGCTCTCGGCGGCCGCGGCGCTGCTGCGGCCGGCCGTGGTGTCGCGGTCCCCGCCGGACGTGTGGTGTGCGCCGGTCCCGAAGGTCGCGACGTCGTCGGCGTGGGTCCCGTGCGTGTCGTCCGCGGCCGGGCGGGCACGACGACCGGAGCCGTCCCCGGCGGACACGCGGGCACGACGACCGGAGCCGTCCCCGGCCGACGCGCGGTCGCGGCGACCCGAGCCCTCCTCCCCGGCCGACGTGCGGGCGCGGCGTCCGGAGGGCTCCTCGCCGTACCGGTCGCGGTGGGTGGCCTCGACCTCCGTACCGGCCAGCAGGTCGGTGGCCGACAGCGCGGTCACCGCGGGATCCCGGCGGACCGGCGGCTCGGCGATCGGTTCGTGCGGCGCCGGCTCGGTCCCGGCAGGGACGGGATGCGCGCCGGTGGCGGGCACCCGGCCGCTCCCGGTCGCCGTCCGGCGGGACCGGCGGGGCGAGCGGTCGGGTGCGTCCGCGTGCTCGCCGGGGTGCTCGTACGCCGCGGGGGCCGGTCGGGGCCGCCCGCTCGTACGACCACCACGCTGCGGCCCGCCACCGTCCTGCACCTCGGGGTCGTCGGCGGGCGGCACCGGCGGCCCGGCCAGCGCGGTGCGCTCCGCGGGGGTCTCCGGCGAGACGGGGCGGGCGAGGGCGGTCCGCTCGGCGGGGTCCTCGGGCGGGACCGGACGGGCCAGTGCGGTCCGCTCGGCCGGCTGCTCGGCGGGCACGGGGCCGGTGGCCCCGCGACGCGGGGCGGGCCGCGGCGCGCGGGGCGCGGGGTCGGCCGTGTAGTCGTCCGGGTCCGGTCGGAGGTCGTCCGGGGCCGGCCGGCGGATCGGCGCCGACACCGGCCCGGGCGCCGGCATCCGGCGCGAGGGCGCGGGGCCGGCCGCCGGGCGGGCGTCGTCCCGCGGCCCGGGTGACGGGGTCGCGGGGAACGTGCCGGTACCGGGCGCCGGCGGCGCTCCGGTGGGCTGTGCCGGCGTCGCACCGGTGCGCCGGGCCTTGGTGGTACCGCCCGGCCGGGGTTGCGCGGCGCCGGTGGGCTGCGCCGGCGTGGCCCCGGTGGCCTGCGCCGGCATGGCCCCTGCGTGCTGGGCAGGCGTGGCCCCCGTGTGCGGCGCAGGCGTGGCCCCCGTGGCCTGCGCAGGCGTGGCACCCGAGTGCTGGACAGGCGTCGCCCCGGTCGGCTGCGCGGGCGTGGCCCCCGTGGACCGGGCAGGCGTGGCGCCCGCCGGCCGGGCAGACCCCTTGGTCTGGGCCGGTGCACTCCCGGTCGCGGCGGTGTCGGCCGGCCGCGGGACGGAGACGGTGATGCTCGGTTTCTGTGCCGCGGCGGACTCGGGCTGCTTCTGCCGCAGGTGCTCGGGCAGCTCGAGCGGGAGCACCGTCCGCGGCGGGTACGGCGACTTCCCGCGGACGACGATGATCCCCCGCAGGACCCGGCGCAGCTCGACGTCGAGCGCCTCGACGGTCTCGAGCGACGCGGTCGCGACGCCGTAGACCATCCAGCGCGGGCCGTCGCAGCCGACGAACACCGAGGCGGCGCTCTCGGTGCGGGCGTGCAGCTCGCGGCCCCAGTCGCCGCGGACGCTGCGGACCCGGGCGCCGCCGTTGCGCAGCGACTGCTCGATCTCCGCGGACAGGTCGCCCCACAGCCCGGTCGACCGGGGCGCGGCCAGCGCGCTCACCGCGATCCTGCCCTCGGGCAGCAGCAGGTGGACGGCCTGCGTGCGCTCCGCGTCGGCCGGTTCGAGCTTCATCTCGGCGCCGTAGGGCACCGGCACCTGGATCGCGCCGAGGTCGACGCGCGCCAGCGCGTCGGTCATCGACGGGTCGAGCTCCTCGACGTCGGCCGGCCCGAGCGGCCGGCCGCCGCTGCCGGGCGGTGGGACGGACAGCGGGGCGTCACCGACGCCGTACTCGTCCTCGTCGTACCCGTCCTCGTAGTACTCGTCGTCGTGGTCGTCGTCGGGCGTGCCGTGACCCCAGTCCGGGTCGTCGGGATCGCCGCCGTCGAACCCCTGGGGGATCCGCTCGCGGGCGTAGGCGGGCTCCTCGGCGTCGCTGCGGTGGCTGAGCAGCGGGGGCTCGACGTCGTCCCACCGGCCGTCCGGGGCCACCCGCCCGTCGCGGTCGTCTCCGGGGCGGAACCGGCCGGACGCACCGGCGGCCGGCGCGGGACCGTTGACCGCACGAACGGCCGTCGTCGCCGCTGCACCCCCGGTCGCCTCCGCCGCGCCTCGAGGGGCGCCGTTGCGCCCGGTCCGCCCCACACCGGTGCGCCCGGTGCTCGTGGCGTCACGTCCGGTCGCGCCCCCGCCCGCCGGCATGCGGCCCGTGTGTCCCGTCCCGTTACGACCGGCACCGTTGCGGCCGGCTCCGTTGCGGCCCGTCTCGTTGCGACCGGGACCGTTGCGGCCCGTCTCGTTGCGGTCGGCGCGGTTGCGGTCCGTCTCGTTGCGGCCGGCTCCGTTGCGGCCGGCTCCGTTGCGCCCGGTGCCGTTGCGCCCGGTGCCGTTGCGGTTCGGCGCCCCCTCGGCGGCCGTCCCGTTCGCATTCCGACCGTTCGCTCTCCGACCGTTCACACCGCGACCGTCCGGCTCGTCGGCGTCGTCGTACTCGTCGTACGGGTCAGCCGAGTACGGGTCGGCCGCGTACGGGTCGGCCGCGTACGGGTCACCGTCGTACGGGTCGACGTCGGCGTCGCCGTATCCCGGGTACCCGGGGTAGGCGCCGGACCCGGCGACCTCGGCCTCGTCGTGCTCGGGCCGGATGTCGAACATCTTCCCGCGCGTGCGTCCCGGCATCAGTGCTCGCCTCCCCCGCGCCCGAGCGCGGCGTTCCCGCCGGTCGAGCCGTGGCCGGCCGACCCGCGTACGGACCCGGGCAGCGCATCGACCTCGACGAAGCGGGCCGTCTCCACCCGCTGCACGACCAGTTGCGCGATCCGGTCCCCCCGGCGCAGCTCCACCGGCTCGGCCGGGTCCAGGTTGATCAGGCAGACCTTGATCTCGCCGCGGTAGCCGGCATCCACCGTCCCGGGCGCGTTCACGATCGAGAGCCCGCAGCGGGCGGCCAGCCCGGAACGCGGGTGCACGAACCCGGCGTGGCCGTCGGGCAGCGCGATCGCGACTCCGGTGCCGACCAGCCGGCGCTCGCCGGGGGCGAGCACGAGGTCCTCGGTGGTCACCAGGTCGGCCCCGGCGTCACCGGGGCGGGCGTAGGAGGGCAGCGGGATGCCGGGGTCGAGCCTGGTCAGCAGCACGTCGACGGACGGTGCGACCAGCGGCTCGTCCGGGGGAGCGGGGGCGGAACCGGGCACGGCGGGCGACGCTACCCTGGACGACGTGAGCGATCGGCCTCCGGAGCGGGACTCTGCGACGTCCGGCCCCACTGCGTTCGACGAACGGTTGTCCGTCCCGGTGTGGTGGTACCTGCTCGCCGCCGGGCTCGGCGTCCTGCTGGGAGCCCAGATCCACATGGGGTACCCGGGCCTCCGCTCCTGGATCGGCTACGCGGTGATGATCCCGCTGTGCGTCGCCGTCCTGTGGTGGATGGGCCGCAGCCGCACCACGGTGCGCGACGGCAAGCTGATCTCGAACGGCCGTGTGCTCCCGCTGTCCGCGACCGGGGTGACCGACACCGTGGCGAAGAAGGACAAGCAGCGGGCGATGGGCCCGGACCTCGACCCGCTGGCCTACGTCCTGCACCGGCCCTGGATCGGCCCGCTGGTCCGGGTGGAGGTCACCGACCCGGGCGTCGGCGAGCCGTACTGGGTGATGAGCAGCCGCCGCCCGGACGCGCTGCGCTCGGCCATCGCCGCGCAGGCGGCGCACCCGCAGAACTCCTGACCCCTGGCATGCGAACGGGCCCCGGCGGAATCCGCCGGGGCCCGTTCGCCCGCTGTCAGCGCGTCACGCCGCGCAGTCGCGGCAGAGATACTGCCCACCCGAGGAGCTGGCGAGCCGGCTCCGGTGGTGCACCAGGAAGCAGCTGGCGCAGGTGAACTCGTCCGCCTGCTTCGGCAGGACGTTCACCGTCAGCTCCTCCCCGGACAGGTCGGCACCCGGGAGCTCGTAGCTCTCCGCGGTGTCGGTCTCCTCGACGTCGACGACCGCGGACTGCGCCTCGTTCCGGCGCTGCTTGAGCTCGTCGAGCGAGTCCTCGGCCATCTCGTCGGCCTCGTTGCGACGCGGTGCGTCGTAGTCGGTCGCCATGGGTCTCACCCTTGCCATTCACGTCTGTGCTGCTCACTCCGGCCGGTGGGCAGCAGGGTCCTTCGCATCTGTCGGTCGTCGCGTGCCGCTGAGGAACGTCGCGGCGGCCAGGTTTGTGCCCGGCGGCGGAGGTGACGCCGGTCTCACTCCGCCGACGGCTCGGCGCCGATCTGCTCGCCTCCGTCCGGCGGGGCCGGTCCGCCACCGGCGGCGGGCAGGGTAGCCCAAGGTCCCTGCAGGTGGCACGGGGAGTCCCCCGGTCAGCCGCACCGCACGCCACGGGGTGTCACAGCGAGGGCCCCGCGGACGTCCCGGCTAGGGTCGGTCGGCGTGACGACGAGTGCCCGCACGCCCACCCCCGGTGCCGACCCCGCGGTGGTCGGTGGCTGGCTGGCGACGGCCCTGGACGACGAGCGGTGGCGCGACGCCGAGCTGGCCGCGATCGGCGCCGGTCGTTCCAACCTGACCTACCGGGTGTCCTCCCCCGCCGGCGCCGTCGTCCTGCGCCGCCCGCCGGTCGGGCAGGTCGCCGCGACCGCCCACGACATGGCCCGTGAGCAGCGGGTCATCGCCGCGCTGGCCCCGACACCGGTGCCGGTGCCCGCCGTCCTGGCCGCCGCCGACGACGTGCTGGACGCGCCCTGCTTCGTGATGGAGCTGGTCGACGGCGTCGTCCCGCTCGCGCAGCTGCCCGACGGATGGGCCGCCACGGCGGACGAGCGGCGGGCGGCCGGCACCGCGCTGGTCGACGTGCTCGCCGCGCTGCACGCCGTCGACCCGGCCGGGGTGGGCCTGGCGGACTTCGGCCGCCCCGAGGGCTTCATGGAGCGGCAGATCCGGCGCTGGGGCACCCAGTGGGCCACCGCCCGCGACGGCGACGACCCGATCCCGGTCACGGCCGACGACGAGACCGAACTCACCCGGCTCGCCGAGCGGCTCGCCGCGGACGTCCCGGCCACGCAGCGGCACACGATCGTGCACGGCGACTACCGGCTCGACAACTGCGTGTTCGACGCCACCGACCCGGCCCGGATCCGCGCCGTCCTCGACTGGGAGATGTCGACCCTCGGCGACCCGCTCGCCGACCTGGGGCTGCTGCTCGTCTACTGGCAGCAGGACGGCGACGACCGTGTCTGGTCGGACGCCCAGCCGCTGCCGTCCCCCACCGCGCTGCCCGGGTTCCCCCGCCGCACCGAGCTCGTCGACGCCTACGCCGCCCGCACCGGCCTCGACGTCGCCCCGCTGCCCTGGTACGTCGCGTTCGGCGCGTTCAAGCTCGCCGTGGTCCTCGCGGGGATCCTCGCCCGGGTCCGGGCCGGATCGGTCCCGGCAGACATGGCGGCGGGACTCGACGGCTCGGTGGGCCCGCTCGTCGCCCTCGGCCACCACGTCCTGGACGGAGGATCCTTCTGATGCGCCTGCGGCTGCCCCGCTCCGCGCGGCCCTACGAGCGGCGCCGGACCGGACCCATCGTGGCGACCTCGGTGGTGCTGGCCGTGCTCGCCGTCGCCACCTGGACGGTGGTGCTGAGCACCGCGTCGGAGGGCCCGTCGTCGACGGACTGCGCGGCTCCCACGTCGGGTTCGCTGCCCGGATCGGAGATCAGCCGCTCCGACCTGGACGGCGTCCAGGCGGCCCCGCCGCGCGATGTCCGCTTCCAGGTACTCAACGCCGGCGGGCAGCGCGGCCAGGCGAACCTGGTGGCCGCGCAGCTCAAGGACCTCGAGTTCGCCGAGGCGACCACCCCCGGCAACGACCCGGCGTTCCCGGAGGGCAACCTGGACTGCATCGGTCAGATGCGGTTCGGCCCGGAGGGCGAGAGCGCCGCGGCCACCCTGGCCCTGGCGCTGCCGTGCGTGGAGCTGATTCGCGACGAGCGGCCGGGCCCGGTGGTGGACGTCGTGGTCGGGACGGCGTTCACCGACGTCGCGCCGGGCCGGGCGGCCCGGGACGCGCTGGACCAGCTGGCCTCGCAGGGCACCGAGGGCGGCGCGCAGGCCGATCCGGGCCTGCTGTCCCAGGCCCGCGAGGGCGTCTGCACCTGAGGCGCGGCTCAGACCTCCGCGGAACCGCTGCGGCGGGCCAGCGCGACCAGCTCGCGGGCGATGCCGGGGGTCGCGGCCAGCGAGACGTCGGCGCCGAGCCCGTCGGCGTCGCCGCCGAGGTCGTCCACCCCGGGCGGGACGGCGATGTGCACCAGCGCCCCCGCCTCCTGCGCGATCAGGGCGCCGGCCGCCCAGTCCCACCAGTTGCAGCCGTGCTCCAGGTAGCCGTCGAGCCAGCCGGCGGCCACGGCGCACAGGTCCAGCGCCGCGGCACCGGCCCGGCGGACGTCCCGGACCTCCGGCAGCATCGCCGCGACCAGCCGGGCCTGCCGCGCCCGGCGCTCGGCCCGGTAGGAGAACCCGGTCCCGATCAGCGACTGTCCGAGGTCGACGGTCGGCGCGACGGCCAGCGTGCGGCCGTCGCAGCTGGCCCCGAGGCCGCGCCCGGCCGACCACAGCCGACCGGACGCCGGCTCGGCGACCGCGCCGGCGACCGTCGCCCCGTGCTCGACCGCGGCCACCGAGATCGCGTACCAGGGCAGGCCGTAGAGGTAGTTCACGGTGCCGTCGATGGGGTCGACGACCCAGCGCGCCGTGTCGGCGTCACCGGCGCCCTCCTCACCGAACACCGGCTCGCCCGGCCGCAGCTCGGCGAGCCGGGTGCGGACGAACGTCTCGACCGAGGCGTCCGACGCGGTGACGACGTCGGTCGGCGACGACTTGGTGGCGACGCCCTCGTCGCGCGGGGCGGGCAGGCCGCGCAGGTGCTCGGCGGCCTCGGCCGCGACCTGCTCGGCGACGGCGCGCAGGGTGGCGGGATCGCTGCTCTGGTGCGGGCTCACGGCACCATCCGACCACGTGTCGCGCCTCCGGAACGCGCGGGGCGGCGTGAGGTGCGTCGTGGTCGGCGGTGCGCAGTTACAATGGAACGCGCACCCCGCCTCCGGGACGCGCGGCGACCTTCGACCGACGCCGGCGACCGAGGCGGTGCCAGGACAGGACTTCCGACCGGAGGCGTGGCCTCGTCGTCCCGACGGGCGCACCGCGAACCGGCCGCGTAACACTCCAGCGCACGTAGCGAGAGGGCCCAGGTGGCAGCCGCAGACTCCGCAGCACGCAGCGACTCGTCCGTCGAGCCGACGGCGGGTACCGCATCCCGCAGCCGCCGCAGCACCACCTCCGGTGGCACGGCGGCGACCGGCACCGCCAAGAAGCCGGCCGCACGCACCCGCAAGACCGCCGCCGCGAAGACCGGCACCGCCACGAAGGACACCCCGGCCGGCGGCCCGAAGAGGGCGGCGACGAAGAAGCCCTCGACCAAGAAGCCCGAGGGCGAGGAGGCCGAGCTCGAGGACGGCGACGTCGTCCTCGACGAGGAGCTCGACACCGCCGACATCGAGGCCGACCTGGTCGAGGCGGCCGAGGTGGAGGTCGAGGCGGAGGACGCGCCCGACGCGCCCGACGATGACGACGAGGACGACGACACCAACACCGGCAAGAACCGGGTGGCGCCGACCACGCGGTCCTCGCAGCAGAAGTCGGCCGACTTCGTCTGGGACGAGGAGGAGTCGGAGGCGCTGCGGCAGGCGCGCAAGGACGCCGAGCTGACCGCATCGGCCGACTCGGTCCGCGCCTACCTCAAGCAGATCGGCAAGGTGGCGCTGCTCAACGCCGAGGAGGAGGTCGAGCTCGCCAAGCGGATCGAGGCCGGCCTCTACGGCGCCGAGCGGCTGCGCAAGTCGTTCGAGGCGAACGAGAAGCTGTCCCCGCAGATGCGCCGCGACCTGCGCTGGATCGTGCGGGACGGCGAGCGCGCCAAGAACCACCTTCTGGAGGCGAACCTCCGGCTGGTCGTGTCGCTCGCCAAGCGCTACACCGGCCGCGGCATGGCGTTCCTGGACCTGATCCAGGAGGGCAACCTCGGCCTGATCCGTGCCGTCGAGAAGTTCGACTACACCAAGGGCTACAAGTTCTCCACCTACGCGACCTGGTGGATCCGCCAGGCGATCACCCGCGCGATGGCCGACCAGGCCCGCACCATCCGTATACCGGTGCACATGGTCGAGGTCATCAACAAGCTCGGCCGCATCCAGCGCGAGCTGCTCCAGGACCTGGGCCGCGAGCCCACCCCGGAGGAGCTGGCCAAGGAGATGGACATCACCCCGGAGAAGGTGCTGGAGATCCAGCAGTACGCCCGGGAGCCGATCTCGCTGGACCAGACCATCGGTGACGAGGGCGACTCGCAGCTCGGGGACTTCATCGAGGACTCCGAGGCCGTCGTCGCGGTCGACGCGGTGAGCTTCACCCTGCTGCAGGACCAGCTCCAGTCGGTGCTCGCGACGCTGTCCGAGCGCGAGGCGGGCGTCGTCCGGCTGCGGTTCGGGCTCACCGACGGCCAGCCGCGCACCCTCGACGAGATCGGCCAGGTCTACGGCGTGACCCGCGAGCGGATCCGCCAGATCGAGTCGAAGACGATGTCGAAGCTGCGGCACCCGTCGCGGTCCCAGGTCCTGCGCGACTACCTCGACTGACGAGCGTGGCGAAAGGCCGCTGAGCAGCGCGAGTCCTGCTCGGCGGCCTTTCGCGTTCCCGAGCCCAACCCTTCATTGCGCTGCCGGTGACGCGCGGACCACGATCTTGTCGAGCCGCCGCTCGACGACGGCTCCGACCGGCAGGCCGGCCACGACGGCGGCCAGGTGCTCGGCCGCGGCGACCGCGCAGCCGGCACACGGGCACCAGCCCTGTTGCTCCATGCTGGACCGGATCGCCTGGACGTAGTCCTCCCACGACAGCGGAACCTCGGCGACCATCGCGGTCGTCGTGGAACGGTGCGAGTTGAGGCCGCCGAACCCGCGCCCGCAGCCGCAGCCGCCGTCGGGGTCGCTCCGGTCCCGGGCGCACACCTCCGCGATCCGGACCAGCTCGCCCTCGATGCACCAGTCGAAGTCGTTGGAACGCGCGCCCTGGGTCCGGGCGGTGGCCACCAGTATCTTCATGAGCGTCTCCCCTCCCAGGTCGCAGGGTGACACCCGCCCCCGACAGTTCAGCGGCGCTCACCGTCCGCCGCGGACCGGGGGGCGACGATCACGGCGACCCGCACGATCCCGCGTCACCCGGGGCAATACCGTGCAGATCCACACAAGGCGCGACCGTGAGACGCACGTTCCCGCCTCACCTGGGGCGAACTCGTGCAGATCGACACCACGCACGACGACGAAACGCACATTCCCGCCGTCGGGACGGCGCGACCGTGCTGATCGACATCGCGCGAGACCTCGAGACGCACGATCCCGCCTCACCCACGGCCAGTTCGTGCTGATCGACATCACGAGCGCCCGTGAGACGCACGATCCCGCCCCACCCACGGCAGATACGTGCAGATCGACACCACGCACGACCGCGAGACGCACCTTCCGGCCCCACCCGAGGCAATACTGCGCAGATCAACAGCAGGCGCGACCGTGAGACGCACGTTCCTGCCTTACCTAGGGCGAACTCGTGCAGATCAACACCGCACGAGCACTCGAACCGCACGATCCCGCCCCACCCAGGGCCAATTCGTGCTGATCGACAGCACGCGCGACCGTGAGACGCACGATCTCGCCCTCAGCGGGGGCAGATCGCGCCGATCGACACCTGATGCTTCGGCGAGCGGCACGTCCCCGCCCTTCGGAGGCGGAACCGTGGTGATCGACGGCTCCCGCGGCACGCCGTGCCCGGGCCGTCACGGCGCGCGCCGGGCCCGGCGACGACCGACGCTCACCGCACCCGGTGGGTGCTCGCGACGAACGTGAACCGGTCCCCCCGGTACACCGACCGGGTCCACTCCACCGGACGGCCGTCTGCGGTATGGCTCAACCGCCGGACCAGCAGCAACGGGTGTCCGGTCTCGACGTCGAGCAGCTCCGCCTCGGCCGGGTCGGCCAGCCGGCTCTGCACCGAGTCCCGCACCTGCGCGACCTCCCGGCCGTAGGCGTCACGCAGGGTCGCGTAGAGCGAGCCCCGCTCCGCGAGCTCGGCGGCCAGTCCGGGCAGGTCTCCGGCGAGCCGGGCGGTCTCCACCGCCAGCGGTGCCCCGTCGACCAGCCGCACCCGCTCGACGACGTGCAGCGTCTCGCCGGCGGTGACGCCGAGCGCGCCTGCCGTGTCCGCGTCGGCCGGTTCGGTGCGCACGTCGAGGATCCGGTCCGCGACCCGGTCCGGCCCGAGGTCCTCGGTGAACGAGGTGAGCTGCTGCACCTCGACCCGCTGCGGCTCGGCGATGTAGGTGCCGCTGCCCTGCGTCCGGTGCAGCCGGCCCTCGGTGACCAGCTCGGTGATCGCCTGCCGCACCGTGGTCCGCGAGGTCGCGAACCGTTCGGCCAGCTCCCGCTCGGTGGGCAGCGCGGTGCCGGGCCGGCCCGCGGCGACCTGGTCGAGCAGCGCCTGCTTGACCGTCCAGTACTTCGGCACCCGTACGCCGGACCGCAACTCCACCCTTGACCTCCCTGATTGGTCTATGCCAACCTACCACACACTGATTGGTCTACATCAATCTACGGAGAGAGCGGGACAGTGGGATTCCTTCAGGAACTGCGCGGAGCATCGAGGCTCGGCGTACTGGTCGCGGCGTCCGCCGCGACCGTGGGCGTGATCTACGGCTACGACCAGTCGAACATCGCCGGTGCGCTGCTGTTCATGACCGACGAGTTCGGGCTGAGCACGCAGCAGCAGGAGCAGGTCGCGACGGTCGTCGTGATCGGCCAGATCCTCGGCGCGATCGGCGGCGGGTCGCTGGCCAACCGGATCGGCCGGAAGCCGGCCATGATCGCGGTCGCCGTCGGGTTCGGACTGTTCTCGCTGCTCTCGGCGCTGGCGTGGTCGGTGCCGATGCTGCTGGTCTCGCGCCTGCTGCTCGGCGTGACGATCGGCGTGTCGATCGTGGTCGCGCCGGTGTTCGTGGCCGAGTCGTCACCCGCCAAGATCCGCGGGGCGATGCTCGTGCTCTACCAGGTGGCCACCGTGGTCGGGATCATCGCGGGCTACCTCGTCGCCTGGGCGCTCGCCGGGACCGGCAGCTGGCGCTGGATGCTCGGACTCGCCGCGGTGCCGGCCGTGCTCGTCACCGTGATGATCGCCCGGCTGCCCGACACCGCCCGCTGGTACGCGATGCGCGGGCGGATCGCCGACGCGCGCGCCGTGCTCGAGCGCCTCGAGCCGGGCACCGACGTCGACGCGCACCTCGCCGAGATCACCACCGAGTCCGGGGAGACCACCCGGCGCGGGGCCTGGCGGGAGATGCTGCGCCGTCCCTACCTGCGGGCCACCCTGTTCGTGCTCGGGCTCGGCTTCTTCATCCAGATCACCGGTATCAACGCGATCGTCTACTACTCGCCGCGGATCTTCGAGGCGATGGGCTTCACCGGCAACGCCGCCCTGCTCGGGCTGCCCGCGCTGGTCCAGGTCGCCGGGCTGGTCGCGGTCCTCGGCTCGTTGGTGACGGTGGACCGGATGGGACGGCGGCCGGTGCTGCTCGGCGGCATCGGGATCATGGTCGTGGCGAACCTGCTGCTGGTCGTGGTGTTCGCGACCGGTGGCGGGTCCGTGCTCGGGTTCCTCGGGCTGGTGCTGTTCACCGTCGGGTTCACGTTCGGCTTCGGCTCGCTGGTCTGGGTCTACGCCGGTGAGGCCTTCCCGTCCCGGCTGCGCTCGCTCGGCGCGAGCACCATGCTCACCGCCGACCTGGTCGCCAACGCGGTGGTCGCGGCGTTCTTCCTCACCATGCTCACCGAGCTCGGCGGCGCCGGCACGTTCGTGGTGTTCGGGGTGCTCGCACTGCTCGCCCTGGTGTTCGTGCACCGCCTCGCGCCGGAGACCCGCGGCCGCGAGCTGGAGGAGATCCGCGGCTACTGGGAGAACGGCGGCACCTGGGCGGCCCCGCAGAAGTCGGTGGAGTCGTGAGCGACCTGCTGGGCCTCGACATCGGCGGCTCCAAGACCAGGGCGGTCCGCTGCGCCGGCGGGGCGCGCCGGGAGTGCGAGACCGGCAGCGCCAACCTGGCCTCGGTCGGTGACGCGGAGGCCGGCCGCCAGCTGGACGCGGTCCTGGCCGGGCTCGGCGACCTGACCGGGGTGTCCGCGGTGTGCGCCGGCGCGGCCGGTGCCGACTCGCCGGCCACCGTCGCCCGGCTGACCGCGCTGCTGGCGCAGCGGGTGCCGAACGCCCGGGTGCTGGTCGTGCACGACACCCAGCTCCTGCTCGCCGCCGAGGGGCTCGACGAGGGCGTCGCGCTGATCTCCGGCACCGGGTCGGTGGCCTGGGGGCGGCGCCGCGACGGCGCCCAGTTCCGGGCCGGCGGATGGGGCTACCTGCTCGGTGACGAGGGCAGCGGGTGGTGGGTGGCCCGCGAGGCGGTCCGGCACGCGCTGGCCCGGCACGACCGCGGGCTGCCCCGCGATGCCGTCACCGGCGCCGTCCTCGCGAGCTGCGGGCTCGACGGCAGCGACGAGCTGCTCGACCACGTCTACGGCCGCCCGGACCGCCGCTACTGGGCGGCGCGCTCCGCCGCCGTCGCCGAGCTGGCCGGCACCGACCCGGCCGCCGACGCGATCCTCGCCCGCGCCGCCGACGCGCTGGCCGGGCTCGCCCGCTGCGTGCTGGACCGGCTCCACCTGACCGGCCCGGTCGTGCTCGGCGGCGGGTTCGTCGTGCACCGACCCGCCGTGCAGGACCTCGTCCGCGACCGGCTGCCCGGCGTGCCGCTGCACGTGCTGCGCGCCGACCCGGTCCTCGGCGCGCTGCACCTGGCGCGCGCGCTCACCGACGCGCCGCACACCCCGGCCGGCGCCGTCCCGTCCCTGGAGGAGACCCCGTGACCACGACACCGACCACCCCGGCCGGAGCCCTGATGGCGGCCGAGACGGCCGAGCAGCCCGCCGTGTGGCGGCGGCTGCTCGCAGAGGCCGGGCCGGACGGCAGCTCGGGCCTGGACGCGGCGGCGGCACTGATCCGCCGCCGCGCACCGCGGTTCGCGCTGCTCGCCGCCCGGGGCACCAGCGACCACGCCGCGCTGTACGCGAAGTACCTCATGGAGATCACCCTCGGGATGCCGGTCGGGCTGGTCTCCCCGTCGACGTACACCGCCTACGGCGCCCGGCCGGACCTGACCGGCGTGCTGATGGTCGCGATCAGCCAGTCGGGTGGGTCCCCGGACCTGCTGCGCACGCTGGAGGTGGCCCGTGCCGGCGGCGCGCTCACCGTCGCCGTCACCAACAACGCGTCGTCGGCGCTGGCCGGGGCGGCGCACGCGCACGTCGACGTGCTCGCCGGGCCGGAACGCGCGGTGGCGGCGACCAAGTCCTACACCGCCCAGCTGCTGGCGCTGTACCTGCTGCTCGACCGGGTGCGGGGCGGGACCGGCGAGGTCGGCGGGCTGCCCGACCGTGCCGAGGAGGTGCTGGCGCGGGACGCCGAGGTCGCCGGGATCGCCGTCCGGTACCGGTTCGCCGACCGTATGATCACCTCCGGCCGCGGGTACTCCTACCCCACTGCCCGGGAGGCGGCGTTGAAGCTGATGGAGACGGCGTACGTCTCGGCGCAGGCGTTCTCCGGCGCCGACCTGCTGCACGGGCCGCTGGCCATGGTCGAACCCCGGGTACCGGTGCTGGCCGTGATGTCCGCCGGGGCCGGGGGCGACGCGTTCTCCCCCGTGCTCGACGCGCTGGCCGAGCGGGACGCGGACGTGCTGACCGTCGGCCGTCCCGGTACCACGCTGCCGCTGCCGCAGGTGGACGAGCCGCTCGCGCCGCTGCTGGAGATCCTGCCGTTCCAGCTGCTCGCGCGGCACGTCGCCGTGGACCGCGGCGGTGACCCGGACGCGCCGCGGGGGCTCCGCAAGGTCACGGAGACGATGTGACCGGAGCCGGCGGCACGCTGCTCGCGGCGGACACCGTCGTGCTGCCCGGCTCCTGCGGGCCGGGCTGGGTCGAGGTGACCGGCGAGCGGATCACGGCGACCGGGACCGGGCGCCCGGCCCGCGCCGCGGACGTCGAGCTGGGCGCCGCGGTCGTCGTCCCCGGGTTCGTCGACCAGCACGTGCACGGGGGCGGCGGCGCCGCCTACACCACCGGGGACCCGGCCGAGGCGCGGCGCGCGGTCGAGTTCCACCGGGCCCACGGCACCACCACGACGCTCGCGTCGCTGGTCACGGCAGGGCCTGCGGACCTGCGCCGCGCCGTGGACGCGCTCGCCGAGCTGGTCGCCGACGGCGACCTGGCCGGCGTGCACCTGGAGGGGCCGTGGCTGGCGGCGGGCCGCTGCGGCGCGCACGACCCCGCGCTGCTGCGCGACCCGGACCCCGCCGAGCTGGACCCGCTGCTGCGCACCGGCGTGGTCCGGATGGTCACGCTGGCCCCGGAACGGCACGGCGGGCTCGACGCGATCCGGCGGGTCACCGCGGCCGGGGCGCTGGCCGCCGTCGGGCACACCGACGCCGGCTACGCCGCGGTCGTCGAGGCGATCGAGGCCGGGGCACGGGTCGGGACCCACCTGTTCAACGCGATGGCGCCGCTGCACCACCGCGAACCCGGCCCGGCGGCCGCGCTGCTCGGCGACCCGCGGGTCACCGTCGAGCTGGTCACCGACGGCCTGCACGTGCACCCCGCCCTGTGGGACCTGGTGCTCGCGACGGCCGGACCGGGGCGGGTCGCGGCGGTCACCGACGCCATGGTCGCCGCCGGGATGCCGGACGGGTGCTACCGGCTCGGCGGGCTCGACGTCCGGGTGGCCGGCGGGGTGGCCCGGCTCGCCGGCCGGGGCTCGATCGCGGGCAGCACCGCGACCGGGGACGCGCTGTTCCGGCGGATCGTGGCGAACGCGCCGGACCGGGCGACGGGCCTGGAGCGCGCGGTCGCGCTGACGTCCTCGACGCCGGCGTCCACCCTGGGGCTCGACGACGTCGGGGCCCTCGAACCGGGGCGCCGCGCCGACCTGGTGGTCCTGACCGGGGAGCTGCAGGTCCGGGCGGTGTACCGGCGGGGACGACCGGTCTGCGGGGCCCTCCAGGAGCCGCGCTGCGCGACGACGGGGTGATCCCGGAAGCCGCGGCACCCGGGCCGCTGCCGTGTCCGGGCAGCGTCGGTGAGCGGCGTGGACCGGACCGCCCGGGGTTCCTAGGGTCGGGGATGCCCGCGCCCGCGGCGCCTCTCCGTGTGGGGGCGCCCGGGCGGGGTCCATCGTCCCGGTTCAGCCGCGGCGCACCAGGCCGGCGCCGCCGTCGACGGTCAGCAGGTCCCCGCTGGCGATCCGCTCCGTGGCCCCGGCCACCCCGACCACCGCGGGGATGCCGTACTCCCGGGCCACCACGGCGCCGTGCGAGTTCGAGCCGCCCATCTCCATCACCAGCCCGCCCGCGGTGAGGAACAGCGGTGTCCAGCCGGGGTCGGTGGACGGGCAGACGAGGATCTCGCCGGGCTCGACGTGCGCCCCGTCCGGGGCCAGCACCACCCGGGCGGGCGCGGTCACCGTGCCCGCCGAGGCGGGCGAGCCGGTGAGCGCACCGTCCGCGCCCGCGGGCCCGGTGCCCGGTTCGGCCTCCGGTTCGGTGCCGTCCGAGAGCAGCACCCGGGGGACGTGCCGGCGCGCCAGCTCGCGGGTGTACTCGTCACGCCGGGCGCGGACCCGGTCCCGGTGGTCCACGCCGTCGAGCGCCGCCCCGGCCTCGTCGAGCTCGAGGAAGAACACGTCGGTGGGGTCGTCGAGCAGCCCGCGGTCCGCGAGCTCGGCGCCGACCGCGGCCAGCTCGGCCCGTGCGGCCGCGAGCAGCCGCACGAGCAGGTCCTTGTGCTCCTCGCGCATCCCGGCCAGCCGGCGGGTGCGGTCCAGCGCGAGCGCGGTGAGCCGGGCCCGCCACGCCGACCGTTCCCGGACCCGGTCGACGACCCGGGCGACGGCGGCCTCGGCGGCCCGGGCGCCGCGGGCGAACCGGACGTCCGGCGGGTCGCCCCCGTCGTCGCGCAGGTAGTTGGCCAGCGCGCCGAGCAGGTGCGACGGGTCGTCGGACCAGCGCGGCAGTCCGAGATCGATCTCGGCGACGGCCCGGTGCCCGTGCTCGGCGAGGAACGCGTCGAGCTCGCGGGCGAGCACCGCGGGCAGCTCACCACGCCGGTACCGCGCGGACAGCTCCGCCGGCGGGTGCCCGGCGAGCGCGGCGGCCGAGGCCGCGTCGGCCCGCACCCGCACGGCCACCGCCCAGAGCTGCAGGTCCATCTCCGTGGTGCAGTTGTGCGGCAGCGACCGCAGCACGTCGTGGACGGCGCCGCTGTCGAGTGCGGGACCGGCCAGCAGCCGGGCCGCGCCGAGCCCGGCGAAGCCCGCCCCGGCCACCGGGACGACCGTCGGGATCATCGGGAACACCCCGTCCAGCAGCCGGACGGCGTGGTCGAGCCGGTCCCGGGCGGGCGCGCCCGGCCCGAGCGGGCGCAGCACCCGCACCCGGCGCCCGACCCGCTCCGCGTGCCGCAGCCCGGCTTCCGGGCTCGCCAGCGCCCGGAGCAGCACGAGCGGGGCCCGGAAGTGCGCGAGCGTGCGCAGCACCCCCAGCACGAACGGCACCGGGGACCGGCCCCGCGGCGCCAGTTCCGGGCGGGCCGACAGCGCGCGCAGCACGACCGCCGAGCGGGCCTCCATCACGTCCAGCAGCGCCGGGGCGAGCCGGCTCCCGCCGGGGCTGTGCAGCACCGGCGTGATGTCGGCGAACACCCGGCCACCGGCGGTGGCGAACGCGGCGGGCCCGGCCAGCGGGTCGGCCACCGGGGCCCGGAACGCCTCCCGCGCGGCCCGCGCGGCGATCACCCGGAACGCGGAGATCCCCATCGGGGTGATCGGCCGGGTCAGTCCCTGGGCCAGGCTCACGCACAGGTAGGCCCGCAGGCCCGGTGCGGCCGGGGCGGGCAGCGGGTACAGCGTGGTGATCGGCCGGGCCTGCAGCAGCCACAACGTCCCCGAGGTGTCGAACGCCCACTCCAGGTCCTGCGGGGCGCCGAAATGCGCCTCCACCTGCCGGCCGAGGGCGACGAGCTCGGCGATCCGGGCCGCGGACAGGCAGCGGTCGCCGCCGGCCGGCACCGCCGTCCGCTCGACGCCGCCGCCGGCCACGGCCCGCACGGCCGTCGCCTTGTCGCCGACCCGGTACTCGGCGACCGCCCCGTCCGGTTCGACGACGATCCGGTCCGGGTTCACCGCCCCGGACACGACCGCCTCCCCCAGCCCGGGCGCGGCGTCGATCACGGTGCGGCCCCGGTGGCCGGTCACCGGGTCCGCGGTGAACAGCACGCCGGCGACGTCGGCGTCCACCATGCGCTGGACGACCACGGCGAGCCGCACGCCGCCGGGGTCGACGCCCGCGGTGGCGCGGTAGGCGACGGCGCGCCCGGTCCACAGCGACGCCCAGCAGCGGCGCACCGCGTCGAGCAGCGCGCCCGGCCCGACGACGTTGAGGTAGGTGTCCTGCTGCCCGGCGAAGCTCGCGGTGGGCAGGTCCTCCGCGGTCGCCGAGGACCGGACCGCGACCGGCACGTCCGGGCCGAGCGCGGCGTAGGCGGCGCGGACCTCCCGGGCGATCTCCTCGGCCACGGTGACCGCACGCAGCGCGTCCCCGGCGACCGCGGCGTCCGGGCCGGTGCCGAGGCCGGCCGCCGTCGCGGCCCGGGCGTAGGCGGCGGTGCCGAGGCAGAAGCCGTCCGGCACCCGGAACCCGGCCCCGATCAGCTCGGCGAGGTTGGCGGCCTTACCACCGGCCGCGGCGAGGTCGGCCGGGTCCACCCGGTCCAGTCCGGTGACGAATGCCGTGTCCATGGCTCACGGTAGCGCCGCACCCCCCAGAACTCAACGCTTGATGAAATAGAGGCCCCCTCGTCGTCACACCCGTTCGCGCCGCGGCACACCCCGTGCAACGGGTGTGTCGCACCGTCAACCGGTGTGAGGTGCCGGCCCGCAGCGGAAAACCGGGCGATTCCGGCCGGGGGCCGGGGCTAGCGTCGCCCGCGGACCGGCGCCGGAGATCCCGTGCCTCCCGGTCCGGTCCTGCGGGGGTGTCCTGACGTGCGCGCGCTGTCGTGGCGGCGGTTGAGCGGGGCGGCGTCGTCCGTCGCGGTCACCGCGGCCGTGGTCGCCGCGGTCGCGGAGGCGGTCGCCGCGACCGTTGCCGGCCGGGTCGCGGTGGGGCCGTCGCCGGCGCTGGTCGCGGTGCTCGGGGCGCTGCTGCTCGGCGCGGCGGCGCTCGACACCCTCGGCCGGCTGCTGTTCGCCGGGGTCGTGAGCCGCGCCGAGGGGCGGCTGCGGGCCGACCTGCTGGACGCGGCACTGGCCCAGCCGCTCCCCCGCCTGGAGGACCAGGCGGTCGGTGAGCTGCTCGACCGGGTCGACGACGACTCCCGCCAGCTCGCCACGCTGTTCCGGCGGATCGGCTGGGAGACCGGCCGCGCGCTGCTGCGCTCGGTGCTCGCCTGGGTCGTCGCCGGGCTGGTGTTCTGGCCGGCCTGGCTCGCGTTCCCGCTGGTCGCCGGCCTGATCGTGCTGGTGGCACGGCCGCTGACACCGGTGGTCGCGCGGGCCAAGCTCGCCGAGGAGGCGGCATGGTCGGATCACTCCGCGCAGCTGGAGGAGGCGATCGCCGGGCAGGACGACGTGCGCACCTCGCTCGGGCAGGCGCACGTGGTCGCCGGGTTCGCCGCCCGCGCGGCGGAGGTGCTCCGGCGGGTGCAGACCGTCAGCGTCGCGGCGACGAAGGTCGGCCTGCGGACCGGGTTCGTCGCGCACGCCCTGCTGGGCGCGGTCGCGCTCGGCGGGGTGTGGCTGGTCGCAGGCGACCCGGGCGGGATCGCCGCGCTCGTGTCGCTGTGGATCCTGGTCACCGCGTTCGTGTCCCAGGTGGACGCGATCGTCGACCGGATGCCCGACATCCAGGCCGGCGTCGGCGCGCTCACCCGGGTCCGGTCGCTGCTGCACGCCGAGCGGGAGCCGGTGGGCGGCGCCCCGGTCCCCGCCGGGCCGGCCGCGGTGGAGCTGCGCGGCCTCACCGCCGGCTACGACGGCGGGTTCCGGCTGGCCGGGATCGACCTCGTCGTCCCGGCCGGGACGACGTGCGCGCTGCTGGGCCGGACCGGTTCCGGCAAGTCCACCGTGGCGAAGGTGCTGTCCCGGGCGGTCGAGCCGCCCCGCGGCCAGGTGTTCGTCGGCGGCCGGGACGTCCGCGACACCGGTCTCGAGGACCTGCGGCGCGCGGTCGGCGTCGTCACCCAGCGCACCGAGATCCTCGCCGCCACGCTCGCGGAGAACGTCACGCTGTTCGACCCGGCCGTGTCCCGCTCCGCGGTGGCGCAAGCGGTGTCCGCGCTCGGGCTGGACGGCTGGGTCGCGGCGCTGCCGGACGGGCTCGACACCCGGCTCGGCAGCGGCGGGGTGACGCTCTCGGCCGGGGAGCAGCAGCTGGTGGCGTTCGCGCGGCTGCTGGTGCGCGACGTCGCCGTCGTCGTGCTCGACGAGGCGACCGCCCGGATGGACCCGCGCACCGAGGAGCGGGTGAACCGGGCCTCCCGGGCACTGCTGTCCGGGCGGACCGGGATCGTCGTCGCGCACCGCCTGTCGACGGTCCGGCGGGCCGACGCCGTCGCGGTCCTGGAGGACGGGCGGCTGGTCCAGCACGGTGACCGGACCCGGCTGGCCACCGAGCCGGGCCGCTACGCCGACCTGCTGGCCGCCGACCACGGCGATCCGGAACACGGCGCCCCGGGGCCGAGTCACGCCGGGCGCACGGCCGGCGAGCACGACGCCGGCGGCGACGGCCCGACCGGCAGCAGCGGCACGGCGGCCGGCCGCGCGGGCGGCGACGGGGTCGCCCCGGTCGGCTCCCCGCACCTTCCCGGCGCGGTCGTGATGCCCGGCGGCGGCACCGGGGCCCGGGTGGCGACGCTCGCACCGGGCACGGCGCCCGACCCGGACCCGATCGCCCGCCGTACCCGGCGGCGGCCGGCGCCCGCCGCGGCACCGGCGCCCGCGCCCGCGCTGTGGCGGGCGGTCCTGCGCCTGGCGTTCGCGCACAAGCGCTGGGGCCTGGCGGGCGGGCTCATGTTCACCCTCGCCACCCTCGCCGGGGCGACCGGTGTGGTCACCGGCTGGCTGTGGGGGCTGGTCGCGGCCTCGTTGCAGGACGGGGCCGCGCCGTGGGCCCCGGCGATCGCCCTCACCGGGGTGCTGCTGCTGTTCCCGCTGTGGATCGCGGTCGCGTTCCGCACCTACCCTCGCTGGTGGTCGGCGGTCACCCTCCGGCTGCGGCTGGCCGTGCTGCGCGGCCAGACCATGCAGCACCGGTCCGGGCGGGCGCCGGCAGGCGAGGTCGTGGCCCGCGCGCTCGACTCGGACCGGCTCACGCTCTACGTCGACCGCTGGGTGGACGTCACGAACTCGGTGATCGTCGTCGTGGCGGCCGGCCTCGTCGCGGGTGACGTGCGGGTCGCCGCGGTCATCGGGGCGTTCCTGCTGCTCTGCGCGGCGGTCGCGGCGCTCGGCGCGCCGTTCGCGGGGCGGGCGGGCCGGCGCGCGGCCGACGCCCGCGCCCGGTTCGGCACCGCGCTCGGGTCCACCCTCGACGCGGTGCGGACGGTGAAGCTGGCCGCGGCGACCGGGGCCGTGCGGGCGCACCTCTCCGCGGTCGACGCCCGCCGGGTCCGGGCCACGGTGCGCGAGTACCGGATCCGGACGCTGCTGGACGGCGTGCCGGGCCTGCTCGTGCAGGCCGCGGTGGTGCTGACCTGGGCGCTCTACGCGGCCGGGACGTGGGACCTGGCGACCGCGCTGCTGGTGTCGACCACCCTGAACGGGGCCGGGTTCCTCGGTCAGGTGTGCGCGGCCGCGGTCACCGAGGCGCCGATCGCGCGCCGCTGGCTGCGGACGGTCGCCCCGTTCGCCGGGTCCGCGGACCTCACCGCCCTCCCGGCCGGCGTCGACCTGGTGGCCGGTACCGCGCCGGCCCCGGCACCGGCGCCGCGGGAACCCCTGCACCGGCTGAGCCTGGAGAAGCTGACGGCCGTGCACGACGACGGCACCGTCGGCGTCGAGGGGGTCGACCTCGACGTCGACGCCGGCTCGCTGGTGCTGGTCACCGGCCAGGTCGGCGCCGGCAAGTCCAGCCTGCTCGCCGGGCTGGCCGGGCTCGTCGGGCACGAGGGCGTCATCCGGTGGAACGGGCGTGCCGTGGACGACCCGCAGCGGTTCCTGCGCCCCGGCCAGGTCGCGTACGTCGGGCAGGTCCCGCGGGTGCTGTCCGGCTCGTTCGGCGACAACATCGCCCTCGGGCACCGGCGCCCGATCGGCGCCGCCGTCGACGACGCCCGGCTCGGCCCGGACGTGGCGGCGGCCGGCGGGCCGGACGCCGTCGTCGGCCACCGGGGCATCCGGCTGTCCGGCGGGCAGGTGCAGCGCCTGGCGATGGCCCGTGCGCTCGCGACGGACGCGGAACTGATCGTCGCCGACGACGTGTCCTCGGCGCTGGACGTCCGCACCGAGATCGAGCTGTGGGCGGCGCTGCGCCGCCGGGGCAGCACGGTGGTCGGCGCGAGCACGAAGCGGGCCGCGCTGGCCCGGGCCGACCGGGTCGTCGTGCTCGAGCACGGCCGGGTCGCCGACGAGGGTCCGTGGTCGGAGCTGGCGCCGCGCTGGTCGCACCTGGCGGGCTGAGTCAGCCGCAGTGGTTCTCGTGGCCGGTGTGCGCGTCGTGCTCGACCTGCAGGGTGGAGTGGTCCAGCCCGAACCGCTCGCGCAGCACGTGCGCGGCCCGGTCGAGCACCGAGCCGTCGCCGCAGTGCGCCGAGACCTCCTCGTCCACCACCAGGTGCGCCGACATCGCCGGGGTGCGGTCGTTGATCGCCCACAGGTGCAGGTCGTGCACGTCGGTCACCCCCGGCACGCCGAGCAGCGCGTCCTTGACCGCGCCGGCGTCGACGCCCTTCGGCGCGCCCTCGAGCAGCACGTGCGAGGCCTCGCGGAGCAGCCCGACCGCCCGCGGCAGGACCAGCGCGACGATGACCATCGAGGCGACGGTGTCGGCGTAGGGCCAGCCCGTCGTCATGAGCACGACGGCGGCCGCGAGCACCCCGACCGACCCCAGCGCGTCGCCGAGCACGTGCAGCATCGCGCCACGCAGGTTCATGTTGCCGCGATCGCCGCCGGCGAGCACGGCCAGCGAGACCAGGTTGCCGACGAGTCCGAGCACGCCGACGACGAGCAGCGGCAGGCCGGGGATCCCGACCGGCTCGAACAGCCGCTGCACGGCCTCGACCGCCACCCAGACCACGACCGCGACCAGGGTGAGGGCGTTCAGCGCCGCGACCAGCACCTCGGCCCGGCCCAGCCCGTAGGTCCGCCGGTCGGTGGCCGGGCGGCCCGCCAGCACGGACGCGATCAGCGCCGCGACCAGCGCCCCGGAGTCGGTGAGCAGGTGCCCGAGGTCGGCGAGCAGGGCGAGCGAGCCGGTGAGCAGGGCGCCGAGCGCGCCGGCCACCGCGGTGAACACGGTGACGCCCAGCGCGACCGCCAGCCGCCGCCGGTCCGTCTGCGCCCCGCCGTGCCCGTGTCCGTGCCCCATGCCGCACACCCTACCCATGCATACATTCGCATGTCTAAACGGATGGCCCGGAAGTATGAGCTACAGCCCTACACCGACGCGGGCGCCGTGCTCTCGATCACCAGCTCGCCGTCGTCCGCGTCCACCGTCACCGACCGGCCGGGACCGATGCGGCCGTCGAGCAGCATCGCCGACAGCGGGTTGTCCAGCTCCCGCCGGATGGTGCGGCGCAGCGGGCGGGCCCCGAAGTCGGGCTGGTAGCCGTGCTCGGCGAGCAGCCGGACGGCGTCCTCGGAGATGTCGAATCCGATGTCCTGGGCGGCGAGGCGGGACCGGGTGTCGTCGAGCAGCAGCCGGGTGATCTCGGCGAGCTGCTCGGTGTCGAGCCGCCGGAACACGATCGTCTCGTCGATCCGGTTGAGGAACTCCGGCCGGAAGACCTCGCGCAGCCGGGGCATCAGCCGCTCCCGCAGCACGGCGTCCTCGCGCTCCGCGGCGGAGGCCTCCCGGGAGGCAGCCGAGCCGAACCCGAGCGTCATCCCGTGCCCGGTGATCAGCTCGGAGCCGACGTTCGAGGTCATGATGACGACGGTGTGCCGGAAGTCGACGGTGCGGCCCTGGCCGTCGGTGAGGCGGCCGTCGTCGAGCACCTGGAGCAGGGTGTTGAACACGTCCGGGTGGGCCTTCTCGATCTCGTCGAGCAGCAGCACCGAGTACGGCCTGCGGCGCACCGCCTCGGTCAGCTCGCCGGACTCGCCGTAGCCCACGTAGCCGGGCGGGGCACCGACCATCCGCGCGACGGTGTGCTTCTCGCCGTACTCGCTCATGTCGAGCCGGACCATCCGGTCCTCGTCGCCGAACAGCGCCACCGCGAGCGCGCGGGCGAGCTCGGTCTTGCCCACACCGGTCGGGCCGAGGAACAGGAAGCTCCCGACCGGCCGGTCCGGGTCGCCGAGCCCGGACCGCGAGCGGCGGATGGCCTCGGCGACGGCGGTGACCGCGGCGTCCTGCCCCACGACGCGCCGGTGCAGCTCGTCCTCCAGCTTCATCAGCCGGTCCCGCTCGGCCTCGGTCAGCTGGGTGACCGGGATGCCGGTGGCGCGCGAGACGACCTCGGCGATCTCGTCGACGCCGACCACCGGCGCCTTGCGGTCCGGGTCGGTGGGGTCGGCGGCGAGGTGCTCCCGGGCCGCGGTGATCTCGTCGCGCAGCTGGGAGGCCTTCTCGTAGTCCTCGTGCGCGACGGCCTGGTCCTTGTCCCGGGTCAGCTGCTCGATCCGGTGCTCGATCTCGCGGCGGTCCACGGTCGGCGTGCGGGTGCGCAGCCGGACCCGGGCGCCGGCCTGGTCGAGCAGGTCGATCGCCTTGTCCGGCAGGAACCGTTCGGTGACGTACCGGTCGGACATCTCGACGGCGGCGCGCAGCGCCTCCGGGGTGTAGCGCACCTGGTGGTGTGCCTCGTACCGGTCGGCGAGCCCGCGCAGGATCGCGACCGTGTCCTCGACCGACGGCTCCGGCACCATGACCGGCTGGAACCGCCGGGCCAGCGCCGAGTCGGACTCGATGTGGCGCCGGTACTCGTCGAGCGTGGTGGCGCCGATGACGTGCAGCTCGCCCCGGGCCAGTGCCGGCTTGAGCAGGTTGCCGGCGTCCATCGCGCCGCCACCCTCGCCGCCACCGGTGCCCGCACCGACCATGGTGTGCAGCTCGTCGATGAAGACGATCAGATCGTTCGTGTGCTCGCGGATCTCCTCGATCAGCGTCCGCATCCGCTCCTCGAAGTCGCCGCGGTACTTGGTCCCGGCGACGACGCCGGCCAGGTCGAGCTGCACGACGCGGCGCCCGCGCAGGGTGTCCGGGACCTCGCCGTCGGCGATCCGCTGGGCGATGCCCTCGACGACGGCGGTCTTGCCGACGCCGGCCTCGCCGATCAGCACCGGGTTGTTCTTGGTGCGCCGGGACAGCACCTCGACGGTCTGCTCGATCTCGTCGTCGCGGCCGATCACCGGGTCGAGCTGGCCGCCGCGGGCGGCGGCGGTGAGGTCCTGCCCGTACTGGTCCAGGGTCGGCGTCGACACCTCGGGCTGCTCGGGGACGGGGCCGCCGGCGGGGGCGGCGGCCCCGGGCTGCGGCCCGGGTCCGGGTGCCATCGAGCCGGGGGTGAAGCGGGAGCGGGCCAGCAGCCGCCCGGCCGCGGACTCCTCGTTCGCGGCGAGCGCGAGCAGCAGGTGCTCGGGGCCGATGTAGGTCGAGCCGAGCGAGCGCGAGATCTGGTGCGCGTCGAGCAGGGCCCGCTTCGCCGACGGCGTCAGCGCCGGTGGCCGGTTGTCGGCCCCGTCGGTCCGGGGCAGGCGCTCCTCGAGGGTGCGCGCGATGACGTCCGGGTCGCCGCCGGCCCGGGCGATCCAGCGCCGGGTGGTCTCGCTGCGGGCACAGGCCAGCAGGATGTGCGTGGCGTCCAGGTCGGTGTCACCGCGCTCCATCGCCTCCTGCGCGGCCCTGGCCATGATCTCCCGGGCACCCGCGCTCATCAGGCGGGTGAGGTCGATCCGGTGCACGGGGCCCCGCGGGTCGCCGGGACCGAAGAAGCCGGTCATCGCTCACCTCTCATCGAGTCGGCCGGTCGCGGGCATTCCCGGCACGCCCACCCGCGAAACGCCGCGCCGGCGCGTCGCACGCCGGGTAACGATCCGGACTCGTGCGCGTCCCGGCGGGCGTCACCGGTCCGGGCGGCATACGGTCACCCGGCAGTCGATCGACCTGGGGGTGACGGCGTGGGGTGGTCCCGCACGATGCCGGTGGAACGGATCCTGGCCCGCGGACTGGCCGGAGTGGACGGTGAGGGCGGCGGGTCGCCCCTGAAGCGCACGCTGCGGGCCCGGGACATGGTCGGCTTCGGCGTCGGCATCATCATCGGCACCGGCATCTTCACCCTCGCCGGGGTGGAGGCCCAGCAGCACGCCGGCCCGGCCGTCACGCTGTCGTTCCTGATCGGCGCGATCGTCGCCGGGCTGGCCGCGGTCTGCTACGCCGAGCTCGCCTCGTCCGTCCCGACCGCGGGCTCGGCCTACACCTACGCGTTCGCCACCCTCGGCGAGGTCTTCGCGTGGATCATCGGGTGGGACCTGCTGCTCGAGTTCGGGCTCGGCCTCGCGGTCGTGTCGCGGAGCTGGTCGGGCTACCTGTCGGAGCTGTTCGGGCTCCCGCCGGAGTGGTTCGGCGAGGACGCGACCGTGAACGTCGGCGCCGTCGCGATCATCGCGGTGCTCACCGTGGTCGCCGTGGTGGGCATCCGCGAGTCGGCCTGGCTGACGAACGCGCTGGTGCTGGTCAAGCTGGCGGTGTGCGTGCTGATCCTGGCCGTCGGCGTGTTCTACGTCGACCCGGCCAACCTGACGCCGTTCATCCCGCAGGCCCAGCCGCCGGAGGGCGGGGGCAGCGTGTTCACCCAGCCGGTCGTCTCCGGCGTGTTCGGCCTGGAACCGACCGTCTACGGCATCGGCGGCATGCTCAGCGCGGCCGCGGTGGTCTTCTTCGCCTACACCGGCTTCGAGGCGCTGGCCAACCTCGGCGAGGAGACCCGGCGGCCCAACCGGGACCTCAAGATCGGCCTGCTCGGCGCCCTCGGCGTGTGCGCGCTGCTCTACGTGGGCGTGTCGCTGGTCCTGACCGGGATGGTCCCCTACACCGAGATCGACACCGGTGCCCCGCTGGCCGCCGCGTTCTCGCGCGTGGGCCTGCCCTGGATCGGCGCGCTGATCGCGCTCGGCGCCGTCACCGGGCTCACCTCGGTGATGATGGTCGAGCTGGTCACGATCGGCCGGATCGGCTTCGCGATGGGCCGCGACGGCCTGCTGCCCGAGAAGATCGGCACGGCGCACCCGCGCTGGGGCACCCCGCACCGGATGACGATCATCGGTGGCGTGGTCTGCGCGGCGATCGCGGCCTTCACCCCGATCACGGCGCTGGCCGACATGGTCTCGATCGGCGCCCTCGCCGCGATGATCATCGTCGCGGTCGCGGTGCCGGTGCTCCGGCGGACCCGGCCCGACCTGGAGCGCCCGTTCCGGGTGCCGTTCTCGCCGGTCGTCCCGGCGCTCACCGCGCTCGCCTGCCTCTACCTGATGCTCAACCTGAACCTGGACACCTGGATCCGGTTCGCGGCCTGGCTGGCGCTGGGCCTGGTCGTCTACGCCGTCTACGGCCGCAGGCACTCCCTCATGGGGAAGGAGGCCGCCAGGGACCAGGCCTGAGCGGCGCAGCGCAGATGTTCGCTCCGCAAGCTCCGCTCAGCGCAGGGTCAGCCGCGGGTTGATCTCCTTGCGGCGCAGCGCCCGGCGCACCCGCCGCGCCGTCGTGAGGCCGCGCCGGACCCGGCGGATCGACTCGACCTGGGTGGCGCGGTGCAGCCGCTGGTTGAGCCGCCCCTGGTCGTGCCGCCGGTCCAGCAGCGACCAGGAGAACTCCAGCGCGTCCGCGGTGGCGAGCCGGGCGGGCACGGTCTCGAACCACTCCATGCTCGCGCGCGCCAGCTGGTGCACCGGGGCCATCGCGGCCCGCCGGCAGGCGTCGTAGCCGGCCAGCGCGGCCTCGACGTCGTCGGTGCCGGTGCTGCCGCGCGGGTACAGGTGCTCGGCCAGGACGATCGCGTCGGACACCGCGAGCACGGTGCCGGAGCCGATCGCGAAGTGCGTGGTGTGCGCGGCGTCCCCGGCGAGGACGACGTTGCCGTCCCGCCAGGACATGGTGCGGATCTCGCGGAACCGCAGCCACGGCGAGGCGTCCACGCCGGGCGGGGCGATCAGCTGGTGGCCGTCGAGGGCGCGGGCGAAGATCCGTTCGAGCAGCCGCCTGCCCTCGCCGGGGTCCATCCGGTCCAGGCCGAGACCGGTCCAGGTCTCCGGCGCGCACTCGACGATGCAGGTGCTCGGGCAGTCCGCGGCCGGGTAGGCGTGGAACCAGACCCAGCCGGCCTCGGTCGGCTCGAACGCGAACGTGAACGGCCGGAACCGCTTGCCGGTGCCGAACCAGGCGTAGCGGTTGGCGCCGTGCGCGACCCGGGTCCCGAACGCCGGCGCCCGCGCCGTCCGTACCGCGGAGTTGACGCCGTCGGCGGCGACCACGACGTCCGCGTCCGCGGTGAGCGGGTCGGCCGCGACGTCGCCGCCCGCCGCCGCGGCCGTGCCGTGCCGCAGGGTCACGCCGAGCTCCTCGGCGCGCTCGGCGAGCAGCTCCAGCAGCCGTGCGCGGCCGATCGCGTAGCCGTAGCGGCCACCGAGGTGCACCCGCTCGCCGGCCACCTCGACCACCTGCGAGTCCCACATGTGGGCGGCGGCCCGCACCCGTTCGGCCCCGACCGGGTCCGTCCGGAAGAACTCGTCCAGAACGTCCTCACCGAGAGTGACCGCGAAGCCGGACGCCGTCCCCCGTTCGTTCCGCTCGGCCACCACGACCTCGTCGCGGCCCCCCGACCGCAGCCGGGCCAGCACCGAGAGGTACAAACCCGCAGGTCCACCGCCAATGCAGACGATCTTCACGCGTCCCACCGATCGCAGTCCGTCAACGTTGTGCGACACAACGTACAAGCGCCCGGGCGCACCTCAAGGGCGCGAGCGCTCCGACTCGGTGACGGTGCGTGCAGATACGCCGAATGGCGGTCCGGATCAGTCCTGCGGTCCGCGGGAGCGGCCGGACGCCTCCCGCAGCACGGCGCGGCGCACCCGCCGGGCCGTGGTCAGGCCGCGGCGGACCTGGCGCAGCGCGGGCACCTGGGTCGCCCGGTGCAGCTGGTAGTGGATCCGCCCCATGTCCCCGCGCCGGTCGGCGAGCGACCAGGCGAAGTCCACCGGGTCGTCGGCCCGCTCCAGCTGGCGGCCGGCCTGCTCGAACCACTGCATGTTCCGGTGGGCCGCGTCCTGGACGGGCCCGACCTGGGCCCGCCGGCGCGCGTCGTAGGCGGCCAGCGCGGCACCGCGGCCGTTCCCGTCCCGCAGGTCGACGACGTCGCGACCGGCCGCGCCGTCCGTGCCGTACAGCGCGTCGGCCAGCGCCATCGAGTCCTGCATCGCCAGGACGGTGCCCGAGCCGATGCCGAAGTGGGTCGTGTGCGCGGCGTCGCCGGCCAGGACCAGCTCGCCGTCGCGCCAGGTGCGGTTGCGGACCTCCCGGAAGCGCAGCCACGGCTGCGCGTCCAGCCCGCCGGGCGGCTCGACGATCCGGCACCCGCCGAGGGTGCGCCCGAAGACCGACTCGATCAGCGTGATGGCCTCGGGCCCGGACATCGCGTCCAGGCCCAGCGCCGTCCAGGTGCCGGGCTCGCACTCGGCGATGCAGGTGCTGAGCCCGTTCGACGACGGGTACAGGTGGATCCACATCCAGCCGGCGTCGGTGCGCTGGAAGTCCCAGACGAAGGTGTCCGAATCGCGGTCGGCGCCGAGCCAGACATAGCGGTTGGCGCCGTCGGTGATCGTCGTGCCGAAGTGCTCGGCGCGGGCGCCGCGCAGCCGGCTGCCGATGCCGTCGGCGGCGACGACGACGTCGGCGTCGACCTCCTCGCGGGACTCGACGGCCCGGCCGTACTCGATCCGCACGCCCAGCTGCTCGGCCCGCCGGGCCAGCACGTCGAGCAGCTCGACGCGGGCGATGCTGTAGCCGTACTTGCCGCCGACGTGCGCCGGGCGGTGGTCGCCGACCCGGATCTCCTGGGCGCTCCACAGCCGGGCCGCGCGGCGCAGCGCGGCTCCCCCGGCCGGGTCGTTGCGGAAGGCGTCGTCGAGCAGGTCCTCACCGAACGTCACGGCGAAGCCGTGGGTGCGCCCGGGCTCGTTCCGCTCGAGGACGACGACCTCGTCCCGGCCCCCGGACCGGATCGCGGCCAGCACGGCCAGGTAGAGCCCGGCGGGCCCCCCTCCGGCGCAGGCGATACGCACGCGGCCCCCTTCGCGTCGGGACGTCCATCGGAACCGACGTACGGTAGCGCAGCGGTCACCCGGCGCCGCCGGGTGGCGGACGCCTCCGGCGACCCGGTGCGGCCCCGCGCCACCGGCCCGGCCGTTACGCCGTTAGCGTGGTGTTGTGCACGCAACGAACGTGGCCTCCCGGACGGGGCACCCGCGGACGCCCCGGACCCGCATCCGATGAGCCTCGGCGGGATGGTGGCGGGCCGCGTGCGGTCGGTACGCAGCGAGATGGGCAACCCCCTCTACCGCAACGCGTACGCCCTGATGCTGAACACGGTCGTCAACTCCGGGTTCGGCCTCGTCTACTGGGTCTTCGCCGCCCGGGTCTTCAGCACCGACGACGTCGGGCGCGGCAACGCGCTGGTCAACCTGATGATGATGATCTCGGTGCTGACCTCGCTGAACTTCGGTCAGGCGATCATCCGCTTCCTCCCCAACGCGGGCCGGGACTCCGCGTCGCTGGTGCGCACCGCCTACGGCATCTCGGCGGGCGCGGCCGTGCTCGGGTCGGCCGGCGTGATGACCTACTGCCACCTCGCCTACTCCCCCGGCGACCCGCTGCACGTGTCCCCCGCGTTCGGCGCGTGGTTCGTCGTCTCCACCGCCGCATGGTCGATCTTCAACATGCAGGACCAGGTCCTCACCGGCCTCCGCTCGGCGATGTGGGTGGTGCTGGAGAACGGCGTCTACGGCGTCGTCAAGCTCGTCCTGCTCGTCGTCGTCTCGTTCACCTCGGTCGCCGACGGCGTCTTCACCTCGTGGACGGCGCCGGTCATCGCGCTGCTCGTGCCGTTCACCCTGCTGATCTCCCGGCGGCTGCTGCCCCGGCACGTGGCGGAGTCGGCCACCCGCACCGGCACCGGCGCCCCGGAGCGCGCCGTGCTCGTCCGCTACATGGCGGGCGACTACCTCGGCCAGGTGTTCAACCAGGCCATGTCGTCGTTCCTGCCGGTCCTCGTCGTGATGGTCATCGGGCAGGCGGCCAGCGCCTACCTGCTGCCCGCCCAGACCGTGTTCCTCGCGATGACGATGCTCTCGGTCGCGATCAGCTCGGCGCTGGTCGTCGAGGGGTCCCGGAAGCCGGAACGGGCGCACGTGTTCGCCCGCGCCGTGCTGCGCCGGATCTGCGTGATCGTCCTGCCGGCGTCGGTGGTGATCGGGCTCGGGGCGCCGCTGCTGCTGTGGTTCTACGGGCCGCAGTACGTCGCGAACTCGACCCTGCTGCTGCAGCTGCTGATGGCGTCGATGTTCCCGCGGGTGATCGTGACGCTGTGGATGGCGAAGAGCCGGCTCACCAACCGCACCGGCGGGCTGGCCGTCCAGCAGCTGGTGCACGCGATCATCGTGCTCGGTGGCGTGCCGCTGCTGGCTCCCGCGCTCGGCGTCGACGCGGTCGGCTGGTCCTGGCTGGCCGGCGAGCTGCTGCTGGCGTGCGTGATGGCCCCGTCAGTGATCCGCTGGATGCGCCGGCCGGCTCCGCCGGAGGAGCCGGGCGGGACGGCCGCGCCGGGCGACGACACCGGCCCGGTCGCCGGCCCGGACACCCCGACCCAGGAACTCCCGCGGGTGCGCGAGTAGGGCTCGAGCCCGGGCTTCAGTCCCGGTCGACGAACCGCTCGGGGATCGGCACGCCGTTGCGCCACAGCTCCCCCAGCGCACGGTCGAAGTCGCGCGGGCGCAGCCGCACGAGCCCCCCGCCCGGGTTGTGGGTGATCTCGCCGAAGTAGACGTGGCCGTCGACGTCGTAGAGGTCGATCCGGGCGAACGTGAAGTCCTTGCCCAGCGTGCGCGCGATCTCCAGCATCCGCTCGTAGGAGGCCGGCTTCTCGGGACGCACCGCGGCCTGCGCGAAGCGCCCCGAGATCCGGAACGGCACCCAGTCCGGGTGCAGCAGCGTCGAGGTGTGCGCGACGAACCGGTCCTGGTCGACGACGACCATCGCGGGCTCGCCGTGGAACACGAAGAACTTGTAGTCCGCCGGCGGCGTGCGGCCGTCACCGAGGAACTCCTCGACGACCACCCGCGGGGTGATCCCCTGGTAGGGGCGCTCCCGCCAGCCCTGCCGGTAGAAGTCCGTGCGCAGCCAGCGGGCGGCCGTCGCCCGGATCCCCGCGTGGTCGGCCGCGGCCGGGTACGGGACCAGGATCGTCATGTTGCAGCCGTGCGTGCCCTTGACGACGTACGGGCGCTGCGGGGAGTCGAGGTCGAGGTGCTCGGCCCGCTCGACGACCTGGAGCAGCGGGATGAGGTGCTCGGCGCCGATCCGCTCCGCGACGTGCTCGCGGACCAGGTACTTGTCCGCCGTGATGCGCACCAGCTCGGGCTGGGCGCCGAGGTTCTTCGCGGCGAGCAGCTGCGAGTAGGTCGTCGGGTGGCGCAGGGTCGTGAGCTCGCCCTGGAACAGGGCGTGGTGCAGGACCGCGAAGGCCCGGTGCGGGAGGAACCGCAGGCGCCGCGACAGTGCGACCCGTACGTCGTACGACATTCCCCGGAGGATAGTCGACCCCCTGTCGCGGGCTCCGCCGGGTACACGGAACGGAGCGGGTCCATCACCCAGGGAGATCATTTGTGGAGTGTCCCCTCTCAGTTGATCACGCGGCCGGCCCAACGCCGCGGCCGGCGTCCGCCGGTGCTGCTCCGTCCGGGCGCCCCCGGGTGGGGGTGCCCGACCGCCTGCACACTCGGACGGGGGCTTGATAGCGTTTCGCTCCGTGCGCAGCTGCGACCGGCTGGTGACGGTGATCACACCGGCCTACAACGTGGGGCCGTGGATCGGTGACGCGATCGACTCCGTCCTCGCACAGACCGAGACCCGCTTCGAGTACGTGGTCGTCGACGACGGCTCGACCGACGACACCGCCGACATCGTCCGCGCGCGGGCGGGCCGCGACCCGCGGATCCGGCTGGTCCAGGTGGCGAACGGCGGCTCGGGCGCCGCGCGCAACCGGGCACTCGCCGAGAGCGCCGCCCCGTTCGTCGCCTTCCTCGACGGCGACGACCGCTGGCACCCGCAGTTCCTGCGGCACATGCTCCAGACGCTGCACACCGCACCGCCCGGCGTCGGCATGGCCTACTGCCACACCCGGGTGATGCTGGAGAGCGGCCAGGTCGTGGCGCTGCGCTGGCAGCCGTCCGGGAAGGTCGACGTCGACAAGCAGCTCGTCGAGAACAACCCGCCGCACAACGGCAGCTCGCTGATGATCCGCCGCGCCTGCTTCGACCAGGTCGGCGGGTTCGACTCCTCGCTGCCCTCGGCCGTCGACTTCGAGATGTGGCTGCGGATCGCGACCGGCTCGAACTACCCGCTCATGTGGGGGACCCGGCGCTACCTGCTCGACATGCGGCTGATGCGGACCGGATCGATCAGCTCGAACCGCAGGCGCCGCTTCGAGTGCCTCGACAAGGTCCTCGCCGACTACGCGCCGGCCATGCAGCGGCTGCACCCGGGGATGGCCTACATCCGGCCCGCGGTGTTCGCCTACCGCGACGGCCTGGACGACTTCGGCGACCGCTGGGCGCTGCTCGCCCGGGAGGCCGGGACCCGGGAGCTGGCCCGGGACTCGTGGGGCCGCGCGCTGCTGGCCTGGAACGGGGCCGGCCGGGACCGCCGCGCCCGGCTGCGCAGCCTGCGCGACGGCGCCCGCAGCGGCGCCTACCGGGGCATGTCCGGTGCGCTGCGCACCGCCGGGCGGCTCCAGCAGCTGCGGGGCTGACGACCCCGTCACACGGGGTCCGCCCCGCCCGGTGGCCCTCGGGCATCATCAGATCAGTGACGCAACGAACCACGGCGGTCCTGCCCGGCCCCACCGAACGACGGGCCCGCACCGGTGTCGCGCTGGTATTCCTCACCAACGGCCTGGTGTTCGCGAACGTGCTGCCGCGCTTCCCGCAGATCAAGACGGATCTCGCGTTGAGCAACGCACAGTTCGGCGTCGCCGTGGCGGCGATGCCGGTCGGGGCGCTGCTCGCCGGGCTGACCGCGGGCGCGCTGATCGCCCGGTTCCGGTCGTCGCGGGTCGCGTCGTTCGGGATGGCGGCCATCGCGCTCGGCATGGTGCTGGTCGCGTTCGCGCCGTCCTGGGGGTTGTTCGCCGCTGCGATGTTCCTGGTCGGGGCCTCCGACGCGATCGTCGACGTCGCGCAGAACGCGCACGGCCTGCGGGTGCAGCGCCGCTACGGGCGGTCGATCCTCAACTCGTTCCACGCGCTGTGGTCGGTCGGTGCGGTGGCCGGTGGCCTGATGGGGTCGGCCGCGGCCGGGATCGCGCTGCCCCTCGGCCTGCACCTGGGGCTGTCGTCGCTGCTGTCGGTGGTGATCGCGCTGTCGGTCCACCCGCTGCTGCTGCCGGGCGACGAGGACGCCGAGCGGACCGGTGATCAGGGCGCGCGGCGGCCGTGGACCGGGCTCGGGCCGCGCACGGTCGTGCTGCTGCTCGCGTTCGGGGTGATCGCGAACTCCGGGACGGTCGTCGAGGACTCGGGCTCCACCTGGGCCGCGATCTACCTCGAGGGGCTCGGGTCCGGCGCGGCCGTGGCCGGGTTCGGGTTCGTCGCGCTGCAGGGCTGCCAGTTCGTCGGGCGCGTGCTGGGCGACCGCCTGGTCGACCGGTTCGGGCAGCGGGCCGTGGCCCGCACCGGCGGCGGGCTGGTGCTGGCCGGGATGGGGCTCGCCCTGGCGTTCCCGACCGTGCCCGGCACGATCGCCGGGTTCGGCGTGGCCGGGTTCGGGGTGGCGACCCTGGTCCCGGCCGCGATGACGGCCGCCGACCGGCTCCCCGGCCTCGCCCCCGGGACCGGGCTGACCGTCGTCACCTGGCTGATGCGGGTCGGCTTCCTGCTCTCGCCGCCCGTGGTGGGCGTGATCGCCGACGCGACCCGGCTGCAGGTCGGGCTGCTGGTCGTACCGCTCGCCGGGCTGGTCGTGCTGGTGCTCGCGGCCGTGCTGCCGGCCCGGTCGGGGCACCGGTAGCAGCCCGCCCGCACCGCCGGCAGCGGTCTGCCGTCGGTCCCGGTCGTCAGGCCCCGTCAGGCCCCGTCAGTCCCCGTCGACGACGCCGGCGCCGATCCGCTGCGCCTCGCCGGCCTCCGGCAGCCCGATCGGGACGCCGTCGGACGCCACCGGGGCGAAGGCGGTGTAGGCGAACCGGATGGGGCCGGCCGCGACGGTCCGGTCCGGGTGCGGGTCGCGGCCCAGCCGGCCGGTGTCGGCCCGCACGACCCCGGCGGCGTCGACGTCGTCGAGCTGGGCGAGCAGCCGGGCGAGTGCGGCCGGGGCCTCGACCGGCTCCTCGTCGTCGGTCTGGGCGAGCGTCCGGTACAGCGGCCCGGTGCGCCACCCGTCCTCGGAGCCGCCGCCGCCCGACGGGACGGCCAGCACGACGTCGAGCAGCCAGTGGGACCGCTTCCCGAGCGTCTCCGGGGTCCGGTGCACCTCGATGCCGATGGCCTGGTCGGCCCGGACGAGGCCGCCGTCGGGCAGGCGCAGCCACACGCGATCCAGCGACATGGACGTCATCACCTCCGCACCCATCGTTCCCAGAGCCGGGCCCGGCGACAACCCCCGCTTCCGTGGCGGGCCCGCACCGTGTGAACTGGGGATCATGATGACGACGAGTACGGGGACCGACGGGTGAGGGGCGCGCAGGCGCTGGTCGGATCGCTGGTCGGGGCCGGCGTCGACGTGTGCTTCATGAACCCCGGAACCTCCGAGATGCACTTCGTGCAGGCCCTCGACGACGTCCCGGAGATGCGGGGCGTGCTGACGTTGTTCGAGGGGGTCGCGACCGGCGCCGCCGACGGCTACGCCCGGATCACCGGCCGGCCGGCCGCCGTGCTGCTGCACCTGGGGCCGGGTCTGGGCAACGGGCTGGCGAACCTGCACAACGCCCGCCGGGCCGGCACTCCCCTGCTGTGCGTGGTGGGGGCGCACGCGACCGGGCACGTGCGGCACGACGCCCCGCTCGAATCCGACATCACCGCGGTCGCGCGGACCGTGTCGGGGTGGGTGCACACCTCCGGTGACGTGCGCGACGTGGCCGAGGACGCGATGCGGGCGGTCGCGGCGACCTCGGAGCGCGGCGGCCAGGTGGCGACCCTCGTGCTGCCGGCCGACGTCTCCTGGTCCGAGGGCGGCGCCGTCGCTGCCCCGCGGACGTCGCTCCCGCCGGAGGCGCCGTGCAAGACCCGGGTCGAGGCCGCGGCGGACGCGGTGACCCGGCCCGGCGCCGTCGTCCTGCTCGGCGGGTCCGCCCTGTCCGCCCGGGGCATGGACGCGGCCGGCCGGATCGCCGCGGCGACCGGGGCCCGGCTGCTGGTGGAGACGTTCCCGCGGTGCTGGGACACCGGCGCCGGACGGCCCCGGGTGGACAAGCTCGGCTACTTCGCCGAGCACGCGCTCGCCCAGCTGGACGGCGCGTCGTCGCTGGTCCTGGCCGGGGCACGGGCACCGGTGTCGTTCTTCGGCTACCCGGGCGTGCCCGGGGACCTGGTGCCGGACGGCTGCGCGGTGGTCGGGCTCGCCGACGCCGCCACCGACGCCGCCGCGGCCCTCGAGGAGCTGGCCGCCACGGTGGCGCCCGGCGCGGTGGCGGTCGCCGCGCCGCTCGACGCGCCCGCCCCGCCGCCCGGGCCGCTGGACGTCCGCTCGCTGTGTGCCGCGGTGGCCGCGTCCCTGCCGGAGGGCGCGATCGTGGTGGACGAGGCACTGACGGCCGCGGCAGCGCTCGCGTCCGCCCTGCAGACCGCGGCCCCGCACACCCAGCTGGCCCTGACCGGCGGCGCGATCGGGCACGGCCCGCCCGTGGCGGTGGGTGCGGCGGTCGCCGCCCCGGACCGTCCGGTCGTGGCGGTGCAGGCCGAGGGCAGCGCGCTCTACACCCTCCAGGCGCTGTGGACGCAGGCCCGGGAGCGGCTCGACGTGACGACCGTGCTGGTCAACAACTCGGCGTACGCGATCCTGCGGGTCGAGCTCGCCCGGACCGGGGCCGGGGAGGCCGCACGGTCCGGGCGGGCGGGACGAATGCTGGACCTGTCCGACCCGACGCCGGACTTCGTGTCGCTGGCGACCGGGCTCGGCGTCCCGGCCCGGCGGGCGGAGACCACCGAGGAGCTGCTCGACGCGCTCCGCTGGGCGCGGAGCGAGCCGGGGCCGCACCTCGTCGAGGCGATCGTGCCGCCGCTGGGATGACGGTCCGGCCGGTCAGAGCGACAGCAGGCGGTCGAAGAACTCCCGGTAACGGCCGAGCGCCTGCCGGAGGTCCTCGGTGGAGGCGTCCTGCCGGGAGAACTGGTGCTCCAGGTCGTCGCGCTGGCGCCGGAACAGCTCCTCCAGCTCGTCGAGCACCTCCCCGACCAGCTGGTTGGCGCCGTGCACGGCCTGGCGGGGCTCGTCGACGAACTCTCCCTTCAGGACGTTCCAGCGCTCCTGGTAGTCCCGGGCCCGGCCCGGCGGGATGAGCGACGACGCCGCGCCGCCACCCTGGGTGCCGGTGGTCGGGTCGACTCCGCCGCCCGGGGCGCCGGTGGCCGCGTCGACTCCGCCGCCCGGGGCACCGGGGGCGTCCGCGGCGCCCGGGGCGTCGATGGTGCCGCCGGCGCCCGGTGCCGCGGCGCCGTGGTGGGTCCGCGGTCCCTCGGGCATGTCCGGGGTGGGTGGGCCGTCGTAGCCGGACGCCGGTCCGGCGTCGGTGTGTCCCTGCTGCGGAGCCTGGGCGTGCCGCGGCTGGTCGTACTGCGGCGGGGCCACCTGCGCCTGGGTGTGTTGGGGCGGCGCTTGCTGCGGCTGGGCGTGCTGGGGCGGGGCCTGCTGTGCCTGAGCGTGCTGCGCCTGGCCGTGCTGCGGCTGGCCGTACTGCGCCTGGCCGTGCTGCGACTGGGCGTACTGCGTCTGGCCGTGCTGCGGCGGGGTCTGCTGCACCTGGCCGTGCTGCGGCTGGGCCTGCGGCGGCGGCGCCTGGCCCCGCTGCGGCGCCTGGTCCTGCTGCGATGCCTGGTCCTGCTGCGGCGGTGGCGCGCCGGCCGGTCGCCGGGTCGGCTGCGCGGTCGCGCCGCCCATCTCCGAGGACGGCGTCGCGTGCCGCCCGGTCGTCCCCGCCGGCGGCGGCCCCGGCTCTGCCGGCGCACCGCCCGCCTCGGCCGGTCCCGGACCCGGGCGCGCGGACCCGCCCGCCTCGGCCGGTCCCGGACCCGGGCGCGCGGACCCGCTCGCCCCGGCCGGTCCCGGACCCGGGTACGCGGTCCCGCCGGGCCCGTCCGGTCCCGGACCCGGACGCGCGGACCCGCCGCCCGCCCCGGCCGGTGCCGACCCCGGGTGCGCGGGTGCGCCGCCCGGCCCGGCGGGGGGCGGGGCCTGCTCCGGCTCCCCGGGCCGCGGGCGCGCCGGCGGCTGTCCCTCGTCGGGTGGGAGGGGGTCGCGGTCCCGCTGCCCGGGCACGCCGGCGTCCCGCTCCGCGGTCGTCGCGGCCTCGTCGGGGTCCCAGGCGGCGTCACGTTCGTGGTCGCGGGTCCCGACGATCCGGTCCTTCAGCTCTCCTGCCAGCCGCGCGGCGCGGCCCTCGTGCCGGCGGCCCGAACGCTCGTTCATGTCCTGGTCTCCCGTCGTGAGTCGTCCGCCTGCTGCGGCGGTGTCGCGTGCATCGCGCTCCCGTCGCGGCGGCGGGCCCCGTTGCCGCTCCCGTCGCTCCCGGCGCGGCCGTGCGCGTCGTCACGGCCGTGCGCCTCGCCGCGGTCGTGTGTGCCGCCGGCCCCGCCGCGGTCGGGCGTGCCGGCCCGGTCCGGACCGCGGTCGGCGTCGTCGTCCTCGAGGAGGGCCTCGACGAGCGACCGGTAGCTGGTCACGGCGTGGCGGAGGTCCTCGGTGCCGGCGCGCCCGGCCGCGTGCTCGCGCGAGATCGCGCGCGCCTCCCGGTAGCGCTGGGTGACCACGGGGTACCGGACGGACAGGTCCTCGGCCTGCCGGTCGACGTCCTCGATCGGGTAGCCACGGGCGGACATGATCTCGGCGACGAGCCGGTCGGCGTCCCGGACCGCGGTGGCCGGGTCGTCGACGAAGCCCTGCTGGACCTGAGTCCAGCGCTGCCGGTAGCCGTCGCGCTCGCCCGGTTCGAGGTCGCGCAGCCGCAGCGCCCGGTGCCGCTTGCGGCGCTGCTCCAGCTCCTTCTCCGCCGCCCGCGGGTCGTCGGCGTCGCGGACGGTGCGGTCGTACTCGGGTCCGAACTGCTCGCGGAGCTTCTCCGAGTGGCGGCGGCGCAGCATCGTCGCCGCAACCACGGCGAGCGCCGCGACGACGATCACCACCACCACGAGCAGGATGATCGTTGTGAGGTCGGTCATGACCGCGTGTACCCGGTCGCGGCCACCGGAAACGCGGAGCGTACGCGGCACGGAATTCGGCTGGCCTCCGGGCGGGTCCGGGGCGGAAGGTGCTCCCGTGGTCGGAACCGTGGGTCGCGCAGACGGGGTCTGGTCGCACGGGCGGGCACCGACGACGGTCGGCATCCTGCTGCTGATCAGCCTCACCGCGTTCGAGGCGATGGGGGTCGGCACCGCGATGCCCGTCGTCGTCTCCGATCTCGGCGGGATCGCCGACTACGCGTGGCCGTTCGTGGTGTTCCTGGCCGCCGCCGTGTTCGGGACGGCGTTCGGCGGCTGGTGGTGCGACGCCCGCGGGCCGCGGGTCCCGCTGGTCGTCGCGCCCGCGGTGTTCGGCGCGGGGCTGCTCGTCGCCGGGGTCGCGACGACGATGGCCGGGCTGCTGTCCGGCCGCGTGCTGCAGGGCCTCGGCGCGGGCGTGCAGGGCGTCGCGGTGTACGTGCTCGTCGCGGCGGTGTACCCGGCGCGGCTGCGGCCCGCGGTGTTCGGGCTGATCTCCTCGGCGTGGGTGCTGCCCTCGCTGGCCGGGCCGCCGCTCGCCGGGGTGGTCACCGAACGGCTCTCGTGGCACTGGGTGTTCCTCGGGCTGCTGCCGGTCGTGGGACTCGCCCTCGTGCTGGTCCTCCCCGCGGTACGGCGGCTGGGCCCGCCCGCCCCGCACCCGCCCTCCGGAGGTGGGGGGACGGTGCTCGCCGCGCTGGGTGCCGCCGCCGGTGTCGCGGCGCTGAGCTGGGCCTCGGAGCACCTCGACACGCGGGGCGCGGCCGTCGGGGCGGTCGCGCTGGTCGTGCTCGTCCCGGCGCTGCGGCGGCTCCTGCCGCGCGGGACGTTCGCCGCCCGCCCGGGCGTCCCCGCCGTGGTGGCGGCCCGCGGTCTGGTCGCGGCGGCGTTCTTCACGGTGGTGTCGTTCCTGCCGCTGCTGATGACCGCCACCCACGGGTGGTCGCCCGCCACGGCCGGGATCCCGCTGATCGTCGCCTCGCTGGGCTGGTCCGGCGCCGCCGCGTGGCAGGCGCGCCACCCGGACCGCGACCGGTCGGTCATGCTGCGTTCCGGCTTCGCGGTGATCCTGGCGGGTCAGCTGGGCCTGCTCCCGGTCGCGGCCGGCGTGCTCCCGGGCTGGGTCGCGATCGGCGCCTCGGGGCTCGCGGGGCTCGGGATGGGCGTCGCGTTCTCCGCGATCGCGTTCCTCACCCTCGCCCACTCGGCGCCGGCCGACGTCGGCTCCCACTCGTCGGCGGCCCAGCTGCTCGACCAGCTCGCGACGGCCGCGTTCGTCGGCCTCGGCGGGGCGCTGCTCGTGCTGCTGTCCTCGCCCGCGGTCGCGCTCCCGGTGCTGCTCGCGGTGGTGGCGGTGCCGGCCCTGACCGGCGTCGCGGCCGCGTCCCGGACCCGGCTGCCGGCACGCCCCTGACGCGCCCCGCCGGCGTACTCCCTGACGCGACGACTCGCGGAGCTGTGGTCCGGCCGGTTCGGCCTACATCTCCCCGAGCCGGGCGTAGCCTCGGGACGCATGAGCACGCGGCGCCGCACGATGCTCCGGTTCGGCCCGCTCCGGCGCACGGTGCGCCGGTCCCGGCAAAGCCGGACCGTGACCTGGACCGGCGCCCTGTTCGGGACCCGCTGGCGGACCTCGCGCCGCGTCCGCCGGTCGCGCTGACCCGGACGCCCGCGAGAACGACCGCTGCGCCGGGCGGGACCGGGCCACCGGCGAGATTCCCGCCGAGATGGAGCCCAGGGTTCGGCGAAGATCGACAATTCGCGCTGAGGTGCACCTCGACGGAGGTGATCCGAGCACGGACGGTTCGCGCCGCCGACCCCGTCAACCGCCGCCGAGAATCCGGGGTAGCAACTCCCCGGCACCGCCGCGCAGGACGACGGTCGCGACGTCGTCGTAGGGGGTCGGCTCCGCATTGACGATCACGACGTCGGCACCCGCCGCCGCGGCCACGTCGACCAGGCCGGCCGCCGGGTGGACGCCGAGCGAGCTCCCCACGACGAGCAGCACGTCGCAGTCCTGGGCGGCGTCCTGGGCGCGCCGCAGCACGTCGAGGTCCAGCGCCTGCCCGAACGAGATCGTCGCCGACTTGAGGATCCCGCCGCAGTCCGGGCACGGCGGGTCCTCCTCGCCTGCGGCGACCCGGTCGAGGGCCTCGGACATCGGAGCCAGCGCGCCACAGGACAGGCACCGGGTGCGGTGCACGGTGCCGTGGAGCTCCACCACCCGCTCCGGTGCGGAGCCCGCGGCCTGGTGCAGCTCGTCGATGTTCTGGGTGAGCAGCGCCCGAAGCCGCCCGGACCGTTCCAGTGCGACCAGTGCCTCGTGTGCGGGTCCCGGGCGGGCCGACCAGACCGGGTGGGCGGCGCGCTGCCGCCAGGACTCGCGGCGCACCTCCGGGTCGTCGCGGTAGGCCTGGTACGACGACAGCCGCTCGGCCTCGGGGTTGCGCGTCCACACGCCCTGCGGTCCGCGGAAGTCCGGGATGCCCGAGTCGGTGGACACCCCGGCCCCGGTCAGGACGGTCACCCGGCGGGCGCGGGCCAGCAGCGCGGCCGCCCGCTCCAGCTGCTCCTGCACGACGACGACCGTGGCACGCCCGCCACTCCTGCGCACGCCCGGACGCCCCCGCACACCCCCGCACACCCCCGACGCGCGCACCCCGACGCTCCGCGCACCCCGGACGGTACCGCGTACCCCGGCACACTCATGGAGCTTTGGTCCCGTCCCGCAGGACTAAAGCTCCATGAGTGTGCCGGGGTACCGGGCGCCGGGGTGCCTGGTGCCTGGTGCCGGGGTGCCGGGGCGCCGGGTGCCGGGGTGCCAGGTGCCAGGGACGGGTCAGGTCCGCTGCTCGTGGCGGCGCATCGCGGCCGCGAGCCCGCGGCAGACCTCGGCGGTGGTCTCGAACAGCGCCTGCGCCCCCGGGTCGCTGACCTTGTCCACGTCGGCCAGCGCATGGTCGGCCAGCTGGTCGAGCAGGCCGCGCAGCCGCGTCGTGTGGTGGCGCGGGTCGTCCTCGGGATAGTCGTTCGGCTCGGTCACACCCCGCGCCTACCCCGCCGCGGCACGGTCACGCCCGCCCGGCCCGTGCGAACATGCCGGGGTGCGGTTGTTCGTCGCGGTGACGCCCCCGCAGGAGGTGGTCGACGAGCTGCGGTCCGCGACGGCGGCCCTGCGCGACGGCTCCCCCGCGCTGCGCTGGGCGGTGCCGGAGCAGTGGCACCTCACGCTGGCGTTCCTCGGCGAGGTCGACGACGACGCGCGGCAGGACCTGGTCGGACGGCTGGCGCGGGCGGCGGCCCGGCACGAACCCCTCACGCTGTCGCTGGCCGGTGCCGGCCGGTTCGGGCACCGGGTGCTGTGGACCCGGGTCCAGGGCGACGTCGAGCGGCTGGGCCGCCTGGCCGCGTCCGTGCGGGCCGCGGCCCGGCGCGCCCGGCTCGCCGTCGAGGACCGCCCCTACCGGCCCCATCTCACGCTGGCCCGCGCGCGGGGCGAAACCGACCTGCGGCCCGCGGTGGCAGCGCTGGGCGGGTTCGACGGCCGGGCCTGGACCGCCCGCGAGCTGCACCTGGTGCGCAGCCGCCTGGGCGCGGGCCCGGACGGCCGGGCCCGGCACGAGCTGCTGGTGTCGTGGCCGCTGGGCCGGGGGTGAGCACGCCGCCCGCTCGGCCGTCCTCGGCGCGGACGGTGCCGGGCGCGATCAGCGGCCGCCCGCGGTGGGGGGTCCGTCCGGGCGCCCCGCGGTCCCGAGCTGCGCCCGGGCCGCCGCGACGACGGCGTCCAGCCCGCGGCCGTGCGCGCCGTGCCAGAACACCCGGTCGCACGCGCGGCAGCGGGCGAACCGCTCGTAGCAGCGGCGGGTGCCGGGCTCGAGCCGGTCGGCGACGTCGGCCTTCGCGACCTCGTCCAGCAGCCCGTTGCAGGCCGGGCACCGGGTCCACGGGTCCAGGGCAGGCGCGAACCGGTCGAGCACGTCGGCCAGCTGGTCGGCGGGCCGGTCGCCGCGCACGTGCGCACCGGCCCAGAGCGCGCGCCGCATGAGCAGGCCCCGGTCCCGGGTCAGCAGCACCCGCTGCTCGGTGGCGGCCTGCCGCACCAGCGCGTCGTCGTCGGCCGGGTTGCGGTAGGCGGCGTCCACGCCCAGCACGCGCAACCGGCGGGCGAGCGTGCCGAGGTGGACGTCGAGCAGGAACCCGGTCGCGCCCGGCACCCGCTGCGGCCGGGACACCGGGCCGACGTCGATCCGCGCGCCGGGCCGGGGCCGGTGCGCGGGGCCGGCACCGGCGCCGTCGACGGCGAGCGGGCCCACCTCGGTCAGCGGGATCCCGAGCGACTGCACGACGTGCCCGACCGTCGCGTCCGGGTCGTGGCCGACCTCGACGACCTCCCGACGGCGGCGCGGGGCGAGGAACGGCCACAGCTCGGGATGCGGGCGGACGGCGAGCAGCGCGGAAGCCATCGCGGTCGATCGTGCCCGTTCCGGAGACGTGGCCCCACCACACCGACTTCCCGTCCGAAGTTCACGTCGACCGCGACGCGCAGGAGATCTCGCTGCGAATCGCAGGCCGTACAGCTGCGAATCGCAGAGATAGCCTCTGCGAATCGCAGACAGCAGGGCTGCGAATCGCAAGACCGCTGGGGGGCAGACCCAAGCTCACCATCACCGACACGGGGCTTGCCGCACGGCTCCTCGGCGGCCGTCTGCGCACCGATCCCGACCTTGCCGGGCGTCTCCTCGAGACCTTCGTCGCGGGCGAGCTCCGAGCCCAGTGCGAGTGGTCCCGGACGAGACCCAGCCTGTTCCACTTCCGGGACCGGACCGGTGTCGAGGTCGACATCGTCCTGGAGTCCGGCGACGGCCACGTCGTCGGGGTCGAGATCAAGGCCGGCGCCACGGTGCGAGCCGACGATCTTCGCGGGCTGCGTCTCCTCGAACAGCGCCTCGGCGCAGACTTCTCGGCAGGCATCGTGCTGTGCACCATCCCCGAAGCCCGGCACCTGGGTGGGCCCATCTGGGCGCTCCCGTTCTCCGCGTTGTGGCACCCGAACGAGCGTGCTCCCCGGCCACGCATCGACGGAGACGCCTGAGCTGGGGCCACGCGCCCGTCAGCGAAGGAGCGGGACCGCCGGCATGGCCGCCGGGCGCGCCGAGGCCGCACGGCCCGGCTCCTCAGCGTCCCGCGGGCCAGTGCGTCAGGGCGGCGCGGGCGAAGGCGATCCCTCCCGGCGTCACCCGCTCCTGCTCGCGGAACCGCCGGCCGGTGACGGCGCCCAACCGCTGCAGCACGGTCCACGTCTCGCGGGCGATCCCGACCACGTCGTGGGACGTCAGCGGGACGCGGTCGCCACTCACCCATCCGAGCGCGCCGAGCGTCCGCGCGACGGCGCTGTCGAGGCCCTCGGCCCGGCCACCGGCCACACCGACCAGGACCAGGAGCCCCGCCTGGTTCTCGCACGCGTCCCGGGACGTGGGCGGAAGCTGCTCGGCCAGGTGCCACCACAGCGCGACCGGGTCGGCCCGCAGCCGTCGTGCACGGGCCGTGAGCAGCAGCTTTCCGCGGTTCCTCCGGACCAGTCCGGCCTTCCGCGCGGACTCGCGCAGCTCCAGCACGGGCAGGGTGTGGGCCTCCCGGTTGAGCGTGCCGATCCACTCGTCGGCGATGCCCAGCTCGGTCGCCGCCGCCTCGACATGGGCGGGCGGCAGGTAACCGGCCGAGGTCAGGGTGATCCCGCCGTCGCCGATCCGGTCGAGCAGCCAGGTGTACGGGCGGACCATGCCCGCGGCGACGTCCGGGTCGATCGTGACCGGCTCGCCCGGCCGGGTCCGCGCGATCCACCGGACGAGCCGGACGGCCTCCCGCTGGTCCCGGACCTCGCTCACCAGATCCGCGAGGCGGCCGGGCAGCGCGGCGGCCGGTCGCGGCGCGGGCCCGGCCTCGACGAGCTCCGCAGTGATCGAGCCGGCGTCGAACGGCGTCGCGTCGATCGCGGCGGGATCGACCTCAGAGCCGAACTTCGCGGCGAACTCGGCACGGGCCGCGGCGTGGTCGGGGCGGGCCGGGTCGGTGGCGGCGTCGTGGAGCTCGTAGCCGTGGACGCCGCCGATGTCCTCGGGCGGGCCCGGCCGCCCTCCTGCCGTGCACACCGCCCGCGGCGCATCCCGGTCCCGCGGCAGGACGGCCTCCAGGCGCACGGTGTGCTGCCAGTCGTCGCCGAAGTCGTAAAGGTAGAGCAGCGTGTCGCCGGGGTCGGCGAGCACCTCGTCGAGGCGGACCTCGCCCTCCGGGATCCCGGACTCGCCCTCCTCGACCTCGAACGGGCACAGGTAGTACTCGGTGTCCCGGTCGTGGAAGCCGCGACCGGAGCCGAAGCGGTGCAAGTGGCTGTCGGTCCAGCCGAACGCGACCTGCAGGACGTCGTGCAGCTCGTCCAGGAACAGGTCGGAGGCCAGCTCGAGACGGCGCCACAGCGGCGGCTCGGTTCCGGCGAGGCCCACCCGGACCCGGTAGGTGACGGCGTCGGTCCGCCGGTCCCGCCGCCGCGACGGCGGGACCGGCCGCTCGAACGGGCCGGCGCCGGCCCGTGGATCGTGCGATGCCCCTGCCACGGGGCCAGGCTACGAGCCGTCCTCCTCCAGGTCCCCCTCGGACTCCAGGTACGCCTGCCGCAACGCGTCCAGGGTGGACGCCTCGGGGGCCTCCCACAGTCCCCGGTCGGCCGCCTCGAGCAGCCGCTCGGCCATCCCGTGCAACGCCCACGGGTTCGACTCCTGCAGGAACTTCCGGTTCTCCGGGTCGAGGACGTACTCGGCGGTGAGCGTCTCGTACTGCCAGTCGGCGATCACCCCGGTGGTGGCGTCCCAGCCGAACAGGTAGTCGACGGTCGCCGCCATCTCGAACGCGCCCTTGTAGCCGTGCCGGCGCATCGCGGCGATCCAGCGCGGGTTGACCACGCGGGCGCGGAACACCCGGCTGGTCTCCTCGTGCAGGCTGCGGGTACGCACCGACTCCGGGCGGGTGGAGTCGCCGACGTACGCGGCCGGCGCGGAGCCGGTCAGCGCGCGCACCGTGGCGACCATGCCGCCGTGGTACTGGTAGTAGTCGTCGGAGTCGGCGATGTCGTGCTCGCGGGTGTCGATGTTCTTGGCCGCCACCGCGATCCGCCGGTAGGCCTGCTCCATGTCGTCCCGGGCGGGGACGCCGTCGAGGCCGCGGCCGTACGCGTAGCCGCCCCAGGTGGAGTAGACCTCGGCGAGGTCGGAGTCGCCCCGCCAGTCGCGGGAGTCGACCAGCTGCAGCAGGCCCGCACCGTAGGTGCCGGGCTTGGAGCCGAAGATCCGGGTGCGGGCCCGGCGGTCGTCGCCGTGCCGCTCCCGGTCGCTGTCGACGTGGGCCCGCACGAAGTTCTGCTCCGGCGGCTCGTCGCGCGCGGCGACGAGCCGCACCGCGTCGTCGAGCAGGGCCAGGACGTGCGGGAACGCGTCGCGGAAGAACCCGGAGATCCGGACGGTGACGTCGACCCGGGGCCGGCCCAGCTCCTCGAGCTCGATCACCTCGAGGTCGCGGACCCGGCGCGACGCATCGTCCCACACCGGCCGCACCCCGAGCAGGGCGAACACCTCGGCGATGTCGTCGCCGGAGGTCCGCATCGCGCTGGTGCCCCACACCGACAGCCCGACCGAGCGCGGGTACTCGCCGTGGTCGGCCCGGTAGCGCTCGACGAGGGACTCGGCCATCGCCTGCCCGGTGTCCCAGGCCAGCTTCGACGGGACGGCCTTGGGGTCGACCGAGTAGAAGTTCCGGCCGGTCGGCAGCACGTTGACCAGGCCGCGCAGCGGGGAACCGGACGGGCCGGCCGGGATGAACCCGCCGTCGAGGGCGTGCAGCACACGGTCGAGCTCGTGCGCGGTCGCGTCGAGCCGGGGCACGACCTCGTCGGCGGCGAACCGGAGCACGGCCTCGACCGCGGCGGGGTCGGCGCCCGGGAGCTCCGGGGCCGGGGAACCGCCGAGCTGCTCGGCGACCACCGACGGTGCGGCGCCGGCGTCCCACCCGCGCGCCTCCATGCCGGCGACCAGGGCCTTCGCGACGGCCTCGACGGAGTCGGTGCGGGTCCCGCTCTCGGACCCGTCCTCGACCAGGCCGAGCGCCTGCCGCAGGCCGGGTACGGTCTGCTCGCCGCCCCACATCTGCCGGGCGCGCAGCACGGCGAGCACGAGGTCGACCCGCTGCTCCCCCTCGGGGGCCCGGGCGAGCACGTGCAGGCCGTCCCGGATCTGGACGTCCTTGATCTCGCAGAGCCAGCCGTCGACGTGCAGGAGCATGTCGTCGAAGACGTCCTCGTCCGGGCGCTCCTCCAGGCCGAGGTCACGGTGCATCTGCGCCGCGGTCATCAACGTCCAGATCTGCTGGCGGATCGCCGGCAGCTTGGCCGGGTCGAGCGCGGAGACGTTGGCGTGCTCGTCGAGGAGCTGCTCCAGGCGTGCGATGTCGCCGTAGCTCTCGGCCCGCGCCATCGGCGGGACGAGGTGGTCGACCAGGGTGGCGTGCGCCCGGCGCTTGGCCTGGGTGCCCTCGCCGGGGTCGTTCACCAGGAACGGGTAGACCAGCGGCAGGTCACCGAGGACGGCGTCGGTGCCGCAGGACGCCGACATCCCCAGCGTCTTGCCCGGCAGCCACTCCAGGTTGCCGTGCTTGCCGACGTGGACGATCGCGTGCGCGCCGAACCCGCCGTCGGGCTCCGGCGCGGCAAGCCAGCGGTAGGCGGCCAGGTAGTGGTGCGACGGCGGCAGGTCCGGGTCGTGGTAGATCGCGACCGGGTTCTCGCCGAACCCGCGCGGCGGCTGCACCATCAGCGTCACGTTGCCGCGGCGCAGCGCCGCGACGACGATGTCGCCGCCCTGCACGTAGTGCTCGCCGGGTGCGGGCCCCCAGTGCTGCTCGACGCCCTCGCGGAAGTCCTGCGGCAGCGTCTCGAACCAGGCCCGGTACGCCTCCCCCGGGATCCGGATCGGGTTGCCGGCAAGCTTCTCCTCGGTGAGCCAGTCCGGGTCCTGCCCGCCGGCCTCGATCAGCGCGTGCATGAGGGTGTCGCCGTCGCCGGCCTCGACACCGGGGAACTCCCCGGTGTCGTCGGACACGACGTAGCCGGCCTCCGCCATCGCCCGCAGCAGCGCGATCGTCGACGCCGGGGTGTCCAGCCCGACCGCGTTGCCGATCCGCGCGTGCTTGGTCGGGTACGCCGACAGCATCAGCACGATCTTCTTGTCCACGTTCGGGACCCGACGCAGGTTCGCGTGGTTGACCGCGATCCCGGCGACCCGGGCGGCGCGCTCGGCGTCCGGGACGTAGACGGACAGGCCGTCGTCGTCGGTCTCCTTGAACGAGAACGGGACGGTGATCAGCCGGCCGTCGAACTCGGGGACGGCGACCTGGGTGGCGACGTCCAGCGGGGACAGCCCGTCGTCGTTGGCCTCCCAGGTGGCGCGGGAGCTGGTCAGGCACAGGCCCTGCAGGATCGGGACGTCGAGCGCGGCGAGCTCGGCGACGTCCCACTCCTCGTCCTCGCCGCCGGCCTGCGCGGACGCCGGCTTCGTGCCGCCGGCCGCGAGCACGGTGACGACCATCGCGTCGGCCCGCCGCAGCGTCGCCAGCAGCTCGGCCGGTGCCTGCCGCAGCGACGCGCACCAGATCGGCAGCGGACGCGCGCCCTTCGCCTCGATCGCCGCGCACAGCGCCTCGACGTAGGCGGTGTTCCCGGCCAGGTACTGCGCCCGGTAGAAGAGCACGGCGACGGTCGGCCCGTCGTGCCCGGCCGTCTCCCGCTCGAGGACGCCCCACTCGGGCAGCTCGACCGGCGGGTCGAACGGCTCGCCGGTGAGCAGCACGGTGTCGGAGAGGAACGCGTGCAGCTGGCGCAGGTTCTCCGCGCCGCCCTGGGCCAGGTAGACGTGCGCCTCCGCGGCGATCCCGGCCGGGGTGGTGGAGAGCTCCATCATCTCGGCGTCCGGGGCCATCTCGCCGCCCAGGCAGACCAGCGGTGTGGACCGGGTCCGCAGCAGGTCCAGGCCCTCTTCGAAGTACCGGTAGCCGCCGAGCACCCGGACGACGACGACGTCGGCCTCGTCGGCCATCGTCGCCAGCTCGTCGAGCAGCACCCGGTTCGGGTTGGCGAGCCGGTAGCCGGCGCCGCTGGCGCGGGCGGAGAGCAGATCGGTGTCCGAGGTGGACAGGAGCAGGATCACCGGACTTCACCGGTACGGGCGCGCGTCATTCGGCGGACCTTCCTCGGGATCCTCGTCCCGGGTGGAGGTGGCGCGGCGGGTGGGTGCAGTGTCTGGCTGCCCCGTCGGGGTTCGATCGGGGGACACAGTGGCGGGACCGCGCCGGACTCGCACCGGCTTCCTGCCTCCCGCCCGCCGTCTTCGGTTGTCGGCTCACCTTCACGGGCGGGCCGGGACGGCGTCAAGGCGACCGCTGCTGACGGTGGTGATCGGCACGGTCGGGGACGGCGCGGTGCGCCTCCTTTGTCGCGCTGTACGCCGGGGACGGACGGATGATCGAGGCGTTCGACGCGGCGACCCCGGTGCGGATCACGCCGGTCCGGTTCGACGGCACGTACTCCGGGGCCCGCCGGTACCTGGGCTGATGCGGGGCCTACACCGGGAGGCGGTCCCGGCCGGTCTCCCGCATGGACAGGACGGTGACGATGCCGACCAGCGCGACCCCCAGCACCCAGAACGCCGGCGACATCGGGTTCCCGGTGCTCTGCACGAGCTGCGCGGCGACGTAGGGCGCAGAGCCACCGGCCAGGATCGTGCCGACGTTGAAGCCGAGCGCGACGCCGGTGTAGCGGATCCGCCGCGGGAACAGCTCGGTGAACTGTGGGAACGCCGGAACCTGCGCCAAGCCGTTCACCGCCATGTAGACGACGTAGGTGACCGTGACCACGACGATGCTCGACGTGGCACCGAGCAGTGCGAACACCGGCCAGGCCAGCGCCAGGTAGAGCACGTAGGCGGCGAGCAGCACCGGCCGGCGCCCGAACCGGTCGGTGAGCATGCCTGCGAGCGGGTACGTGGCACACGCGAGCGCGATCCCGATCGCCGACGCCCAGTAGACGGCCTGCTTGCCGAACCCCTGGGTCTGGATCAGGTAGGTGCTGAAGTAGGTGAGCCCGACGTACCCGGTGCCGTTCATGGCGATCGCGATCCCGACGACGCGCAGCACCGCCCCGGGGCGCTCCCGGAGCACGTTCAGCAGCGGGCTGCGAACGACCTCGCGGCGCTCGGCCATGGCTTCGAACTCGGCGGTGTCCTCGAGCTTCACGCGGACCCACAGGCAGATCAGGGCCAGCGGGACGGCGATCAGGAACGGAACCCGCCAGCCCCACGCGGACATCTGCTCGGGCGTCGTCACCGCCGTCACCAGCCCGACCACCGCCGCGGCCACCGCGAAGCCGAGGGTCGACCCGACCGGGGTGAGCGAACCGTAGAGGCCTCGCCTACCGGGCGGCGCCGACTCGGCGACGTAGGTGGCAGCACCACCGATCTCACCGCCTGCGGAGAAGCCCTGGGCGAGCCGGACCAGGACGAGCAGGATCGGCGCCAGCATCCCGGCCGTCGCGAAGTCCGGCAGGAGGCCCAGCAACCCGGAGAACGCCCCCATCGTGACCACGGTGACGACCAGGGCGTGCTTGCGGCCGCGCCGGTCACCGAGGCGGCCGAAGAACCAGCCTCCGAGCGGCCGCATGACGTAGGCCGACCCGAAGACGGCCAGGGTGAGCAGGATCGAGACGCCGGGTTCGTCGCTGGGGAAGAACAGCGGCCCGAGGGTGACGGCGAGGAAGGCGTAGACGCTGAAGTCGTAGTACTCGATCAGCGTTCCCACCCCGCCGGCGAGCGCGGCCCGGCGGGCGGACAGGACGGAGTGTGGCGGTGCCGCCGTGGCACCGGGCGCGGAGGTCGTCTCGGACACGTGAGCTCCTGATCAGCGTTGATCGGCATGGACCGGCATGGGCCGGCGTGGGCCGGCGTGGTGGTGGGCCCGGGGTCAGGTCCGGGCGTGCTCCGCGAGCAGCAGGTTCAGCGACCCCCCCGCCTCGATCACGCGGATCACCCGCGCGCTCGGCGGAGTGCCTCGCAGCTCCCGGCCGCCGGGCAGCGTGACCGCGGCCGCCCGCCAGTCGAGATGCACGGCGTCGCCCACGGCCACGGCGGAGGCGATCCCCGGGACGGTGACCAGCGGCATCCCGTTGTAGGTTTCGCCGCGCCAGAACCCCGGCGAGAAGGACTCGGCGAGGACCGCGGCGATGCCGAGGTCGCGCAGGGCGACCATCGGGGGGTAGTGCGGGTGACCGTAGCCGAAGTTCCGGCCCCCCACGATCACGTCACCGGGCCGTACCCGGTCGGCGAAGGTCGGGTCGTAGTCCTGCATGACCTTGCTGCGGAGGAACTCGGCTTCGTAGGACTTGATGTTCTCGACACCGATCACCAGGTCGATGTCGAAGTCGTCACCGAACACCCACGCCACCCGCCCGCTGATCACATCGGCCGGTGGCGGGTAGTCACGGCTGGCGCTCACCGGACCTCCTCGGCTGCGGAGATGCTCCCCGCCACGGCGCTGGCTGCGACCGTCGACGCGGATCCCATGTAGATGTTGGCGGCGGTGCTGCCCATCCGGCCGGAGATGTTCAGCACGCCGGTGGAGATGCAGTTCTCCTCCGGCTGGAGCGGCTTCTGGTACCCGAAGCAGAAGTCACAGCTCGACCGGGCGATCTGCGCGCCGGCCTCGCGGAGCACCTCGAGCAGCCCCTCCTCCTCCGCCTGGCGGTGCACCGCCTCCGAGGTCGGGACCACGTTCAGCTCGACCCCCGGTGCCACCGACCGGCCGCGCAGGACACGGGCGGCCGCGCGGATGTCCTCGATCCGGCCCGATGCACAAGACCCGATGAACGCCTTGGTCACCGCCGTGCCACCGAGCTCGGCGGCGTCACGGGTGTGTGCTGAACGGGCCGACCCGGGCAGCACCACCTGCGGCACGATCGTCGCGAGATCGTAGTGATGGACGGCGTGGTACCCGGCGTCGTGGTCCGGCGACTGCGGCGTGAACCCTCCACCCCCGACCCGGTGCGCGTGCTCCAGAGCGGCCTCGTCCGGTTCGAAGACCGCGGATACCGCGCCGGTGAACATCGCCATCCCGCACAAGCCCTGCCGGTGATCGATCGACATCGCCCGGGCACCGGGTCCGCCGAACTCCATCACCTGGTGCGCGCAGCCGTCGGCGCCGAGGTCGGAGATGATGCGGTGCACCAGGTCGCGACTGTCCACGCCGGGCCGGAACTCCCCGGCCAGTTCGAACCGGGTGGTCGCCGGGACGTCGAGGAAGATCCGACCGGACACCCAGGCCTCGAGCAGGTCCCGCCGAACGCCCCAGCCGAGTGCACCGAACGCCCCCGCACCGGAGATGTGCCCGTCGAAATGGATGAGGAAGTTGCCGGGCTGCGCATATCCGAGCTCGGCCATCACCTGGTGTCCGATCCCCCGGGCCTCGTGCAGCGCGATCCCGTAGTACTCGCACCAGTCACGGGTGACCTGATGGACCTCCTGCTCCCGCTCATCACCACGGGTCAGCATGTGGTCGATGAACACCACGTAGCGGTCCCGCTCGGCGAGCTCGCGGATACCGAATTCGTCGTGCATCTGCCGGAACATGACGTCGGTGTAGCCGGGGAAGTCGTAGGCGATCATGTAGTCGGGCCGGACCGGGAGGTTCTCCCCGGCCCGCACGGACGCGACGCCCGCCGCTCGGGCGAGGATCTTCTCGGCGATCGTGCCGCCCACGGTCACACCACCGCCGCGGGCAGGTAGGCGTGCTGCTGGCGCTCGATCTCGTCCATCCCGATCAGTCCGATGAAGTCGTGGTGTCCCAGGCCGTCCGCGCTCACCGACGCCGGCGGCTCGCCCGCGGCCAGGCGCCGCAGGCAGTGCTGCGCGGCCCCGGTGACCGCCATCAGAACCTGCGTCGGCAGCAGGGCGAGCCGGACACCGACCTCATCCATGACATCGGTGGTGAACTCCCGCTCGGTCCACGCCGACGCAGTCAGGGTCGCGGTCAGTGGCACGCCGGCGACCTCCCGGCAACGGGCCCACTCCTCGACGGTGGAGAACGTCCTCGTCACCGGCATGATCATGTCGGCACCGGCCCGCACGTACGCCTCTGCCCGGCGCAGCGCCTCGTCGCCCCTCGCGTCGGTGCGTGCGATGACGATCATGTCACCGGCCGCGTCCTTCACCGCCCGGACCTTGCCCTCGGCCTCGGCGGTGTCGACGAGCTCGACCTCGGCGCCCGGGATCAACGGGCAACGCTTGGGCGAGCGCTGGTCCTCCATGAAGACCGCCGCCACCCCGGCGTCAGCGAACCGGCGAGCCGTCCGGGCCGCGTTGACGGCGTTGCCGTATCCGGTGTCGATGTCGGCGATCAGCGGCAGCGCGCTGGCTTCCCGCACGGTCCGGACGGCCTGCAGGTTTTCCGACATCGTGTAGAGCTCGGCGTCCGGGTAGCCCAGCGATGCCGAGATCGCGAAGCCGGATGCGCACAGCGCTCCGAAGCCTGCCTGCTCGGCCAGCCGTGCGGTCAGACCGTCCCACACGCCGGGGGCACGGACGAGGCCCCTGGAGATCATCTCGCGTAGTTCCACTGCACGCCTCCCTGTATCGTCATGCGATACGCGTTCCGAGAAATGTGGCCGGGCGGATGGCGCTCTGTCAAGGCACCGGCGCGAACCGGTCGATAATCTGGCGCAGGACGAGGCGACGAGGGAGGTGACCGTGGGCGGTGCGTCCCCCGTCGAGGGCGGTGACGCGACGAGCCGGGAGACCGTGGGTTCGGTCCTGCGGGCGTGCAGGCTGCTCGAACAGTTCGGCGCCCATCGGCCGGTGATCACGCTGGCCGAGCTGACGGCCGCGAGCGGGCTCAACAAGCCGACCGTGCACCGGCTCATGACCTCGTTCGTCGAGGCCGGATGGGTGCACCGGGACCCTGCCGGCGCGTACCGGATCCGGATGCCGGTCTTCGCCGTCGGCGCGGCGGCGCTGGCGGAGTTCGATCTGCGGACCGAGGCGCGCCCAGCACTCGAGGACCTCGCGGCACGGTTCGGCGACACAGCGTTCTTGATGGTCCCGTCGGATGCCGGCGCAGTCTGCATCGACCGGGTCGAGGGCGGGAAACCGCTGGTGGTCGCCGGTATCGGGATCGGGTCGGTGCTCCCGTACCACGCGGCGGCGGCTCCGGTGGTGATGACGGCCTTCGATCAGGCGATCCGGGAACGCGTGCTCGCCGCCGGTCTCGCCGCCTTCACCGAAACGACGTATGTCGACCCCGTCGCGTTCGCCGCACATCTCGACGAGGTCAGAGCCGCCGGTGTCGCCGTCAGCCGGGACGACTTCCTCCGGGGCGTGTCCGCGGTCGCGGCACCGGTGCTCGGCCGGGACCGCGCGCTCGAGGCCACGATCAGCCTGGGTGGCCGCAGCGAGGACTTCACCGGCCCGGAGGGCGACGTCCGGGCCGCCGCGGTGCGGAAGGCGGCGCGCCGGCTCAGCGCGGCCGTGGGTGAGCGGCCGGCCTGAGGGCGCGCCCGAGGTATGTGATCGATCCCGCCGCACCCGCACGGGGTCGGGCGGCGCGGTCCGTGCCTACAGTGACCGGGTGCCGACGACCGCCCGTACCCGCGCCGACGCCTGCCCGGGCGTCGTGTCGCCGCACCTCGCGGCGGACGGTGCGCTGGCCCGGATCCGGCTGCCCGGCGGCGTGATCACCGCGCCGGCGCTGCGCGCGGTCGCCCGGCTCGCGGCCGACGCCGGCGACGGCACCGTCCACCTCACCTCCCGCGGGAACCTGCAGCTGCGCGGCCTCGACCCGGCCGACCCGCGCCCGGTGCGGCGGCTCGCCGAGGCGGGGCTGCTGCCGTCGTTCACCCACGAGCGGGTCCGGAACGTCCTGGCCTCGCCGCTGTCCGGGATCCGCGGCGGGCTCGCCGACGTCCGCGGGCTCGCCGCCGCCGTCGACCGCGGTCTGTGTGCCCGCCCGGAGCTCGCGGCGCTGCCCGGCCGGTTCCTGGTCGCCCTCGACGACGGCCGCGGCGACGTCGCCGGCGAGCGTCCCGACCTGTGCTGGCGGGCGAGCGCCCCGGACGACGGCGAGCTGCACGTCGCCGGGAGCGCCACCGGCCTGCGCTGCACCCCGGGGTCCGCCCCGGCGCTGCTGGTGGACGCCGCGGCCGCGTTCCTGGACCTGCGGGCCGCGCACGCCGGCGACCCGGCCGCCCGGGCCTGGCGGGCCGCCGAGCTGCCCGGCGCGCCGGCGCGCATCGCCGCGGCCCTGGGCGGGAGGGCCGCGCCCGGCGCCGGTACGCCGCCCCGGCCGTCGCCGGCCGAGCCACCCGACGCCCCACCGGTCCCGGGCGACCACGCCGCCCGGGCGCCGGGGCCGCACCGTCCCGCCGGGCGGCTTTCCGATCGGGAGACCGCCGGACCACCCGTCGGCCCCCTCGGCGACCGGGCGCTCGGCGCCGCTCCGGTGCTCGGCGAGGTGTCCGCGGCCCAGCTGGAGCTGCTCGCCGGCCTCGCGCCGGAGCTGCTGGTCACCCCGTGGCGCTCCCTCGTACTGCCCGCCCCGGCCGGGGACGCGGCCGACCGGCTGCGCGCGGCCGGGCTGGTCGTGGACCCGGACCACCCGGCACTGCGGGTGAGCGCCTGCGCCGGGAGGCCGGGGTGCGCCCGGTCGCTGGCCGACGTCCGGGCCGACGCCCGCGAGCTGATCCGGCTGGCACCCGCCCGACCGGTGCACGTGGCGGGGTGTTCCCGCCGCTGCGGGGCCCCGCACACCCTGCACGCCGACGCCGTCGCCACCGGGCCGCAGGCCTACGAGATCGACGGCGACGGCCCGTCCGGCCCGCTGCACCAGGTGGCGGCCGCTCCAGCCGGCGCAGGGCGACCGTCCGCGACCCCGCTGCGCGACCCGACACCGCCCGATCCGACACCGCATCGCGGCGCGCCCCCGTCCCCGCAGGACCGACCGAGGAGTTCCCGCTGAGCGGCCACGACTACATCACCGACGGTGCCGAGATCTACCGGCGCTCGTTCGCCACGATCCGCGCCGAGGCGGACCTGTCCGGGCTGCCGCCCGGGATGGCCGACGTCGCCGTCCGCATGATCCACGCCTGCGGCCAGGTCGACCTCACCGCCGACATCGCGGCCTCCGCGCACGTCGTCGAGAACGCCCGCCGGGCGCTGAAGGCGGGCGCACCGATCCTGTGCGACGCGATGATGGTCGCGTCCGGGGTCACCGCGGCCCGCCTGCCCGCCGGCAACGACGTGGTCTGCCTGCTGCGCGACCCGCGCGTCCCGGAGCACGCCCGCGCGATCGGCAACACCCGCTCGGCGGCCGCGCTCGACCTGCTCGCGGACCGGTTCGACGGCGCGGTGATCGCGATCGGGAACGCCCCGACCGCGCTGTTCCACGTGCTCGACCTCCTCGACCGAGGCGCGCCGCGGCCGGCGGCGGTCCTCGGCATCCCGGTCGGGTTCGTCGGGGCCGTCGAGTCCAAGCAGGCCCTCGCCGCGCGCACCGACCTGGAGCACCTCGTCGTCCACGGCCGGCGCGGCGGGTCGGCGATCACCGCGGCCGCGCTCAACGCGCTGGCCCACGAACAGGAGATCCTCGCGTGAGCCCCGACGTACGACCTCCGGCGGAGGGGCCGGACGGCACCGGCACCCTGTACGGCGTCGGGCTCGGCCCCGGCGACCCCGAGCTGACCACGATCAAGGCGGCCCGGCTGATCCGCGACGCCGACGTCGTCGCCTACCACTCCGCCCGGCACGGCCGCTCGATCGCCCGCCGGATCGCCGAGCCGCACCTGTCCGGCACCGCGATCGAGGAGGCGCTGGTCTACCCGGTCACCACCGAGGTCACCGATCATCCGGGTGGCTACCAGGGCGCGATCGACGAGTTCTACGCCGAGGCGGCCGCCCGGCTCGCCGCGCACCTGGACGCGGGCCGGGACGTCGTCCTGCTCGCCGAGGGCGACCCGCTCTTCTACGGCTCCTACATGCACATGCACAAGCGGCTCGCGGGGCGCTACCGCACCGAGGTCGTCCCGGGGGTCACGTCGGTCAGCGGGGCCGCGGCCGCGCTCCGGCAGCCCCTCGTGGAGCGCGACGAGGTGCTCACCGTGCTGCCCGGCACGCTCCCCCGCGACGAGCTGGCCCGCCGGCTCGCCGGCACCGACGCGGCCGCCGTGCTCAAGCTGGGCCGGACGTTCGGCACCGTCCGCGACGCCCTCGCCGACGCCGGCAAGCTGGACCGGGCCCGCTACGTCGAGCGGGCCACGACGGCCGACCAGCGCACCGGCGAGCTGGCCGGCGTGGACCCGGGCGAGGTCCCGTACTTCGCGGTCGCGCTGGTCCCCGGCGAGGTCGCCGCCTCCGTCCCGGACGGGGCCGGCCCGGCCCCCGCCCCGGGGCCGGGCGAGGTGGTCGTGGTCGGGACCGGTCCGGCCGGGCGGGACTGGCTGACCCCGCAGGTCGCCGCGGCGCTGGCCGAGGCCGACGACCTCGTCGGGTACGGCCCGTACCTGGACCGGGTGCCGGCGAACCCGCGCCAGGCCCGGCACCCGTCGGACAACCGGGTGGAGGCCGAGCGGGCGGCGCACGCGCTGGACCTGGCCGCGTCCGGGCGGCGGGTCGCGGTCGTCTCGGCCGGTGACCCGGGGATCTTCGCGATGGCCGCCGCCGTGCTGGAGGTGGCGGCCGGGCCGAAGTACCGCGACGTGCCGGTACGGGTGCTGCCCGGGCTGTCCGCGGCCCAGGCGGTCGCCGCCGCGGTCGGCGCCCCGCTGGGTCACGACCACGCGATGATCTCGCTGTCCGACCGGCTGAAGCCCTGGGACGTCGTCGCCGGCCGGCTGCGGGCGGCCGCGTCCGCCGACCTCGCGATCGCGATCTACAACCCGCGGTCGAAGGCCCGGCCGTGGCAGGTGGGTGCGGCCCGCGACGTGCTGCTGGAGCACCGTTCCCCGGACACGCCGGTCGTGCTGGGCCGCGACGTCGGCGGCCCCGGTCAGCGGGTCACCGTCACCACGCTCGGCGCGCTGGATCCGGAGCTGGTCGACATGCGCACGCTGGTGATCGTCGGGTCGTCGACCACCCGGGTCGTGGAGCGGAGCGGCGAGCCGGTCGTCTTCACGCCACGCCACTACGGGCCGGGCAGGACGACGACCGGCTGAGCGCGGCACGTTCCGCGGAACGCGGACCGTGCCGTGACCCGGCCCCACGTGGGACGCCGGCGAGCCCGCGGTCGGGCCCGCCCGCCGCTCCGCGCTCCCGGCAGGTGCGTTCCGCCTGCGGGGCGAGCAGCACGATGCCGCCCGACCCGGGGCGAGAACGCGCAGATCGACGCGCCGGGCGCACCCGAGCAGCACGTTCTCGCCCACCCGGGGCCGAGCGGCCGCCACCGGAGGGGATTCCGCCGGCCACTACCCGGCGGCCCCGGCAGCGCCCGCGGCGGACCCGGCTCAGCCGGCGACGGTGCGCGCGGGTCGGGCGTCGCGGTCCGGCCGGGTCACCGGCCGGCCGCGACGGCGATCCCCAGCATCCCGGCCAGATCGTGCAGGTCGGACGGCCGCAGGTCCCCGTCCAGCCCGCGCAGCGCCGCGGTCCGGGCCCCGGCCGCGCGCCCGGCGGCGAGCCCGGCCTCGGCGTCCTCGACGACCAGGCAGGCGCCCGGCTCCACCCCGAGGGCGGCGGCCCCGGCGAGGTAGCTCTCCGGGTCGGGCTTGCCGCGGGCGACGTCGTCCCGCGCGACGAGGACGGGCGCGTCGATCCCGGCCGCGCCGAGCCGGGCCCGGGCGAGCCGGCGGTCCGCGCTGGTCACGACGGCCCACGGGATCCGGGCGGCGTCGAGGCCGGCGAGCAGGGCGTGCGCGCCGGGCAGGGCGCGGACGTCGTCGAGGTCGTCGTACTGCAGCTCCAGCTGCCGGGCCGCGGCGGCGTCGAGCGCGGCACCGTCCAGGTCGGGCCGCAGCACCCGGATCGTGCCGTCCGACGGGACACCGTGGGCCACCGCCGCCAGCGCGGACTCCGGCACGCCGAACTCCCGGGCCCAGCTCGCCCAGGCGCGGGCCACGGCCGCGTCGGAGGAGATCAACGTGCCGTCCATGTCGAAGAGCACCGCGTCGAGCACCGCCACCCCTTTCCTCGCGCAGCGAGTCTATCGGAGGAGCCGGCCGAGCAACGCGGCCACCGCGCCGTCCACGTCGGCCGCGTGGGCGACCCCCGCCGGCAGCGGCGGCCGGTCCACCACGACGACCGGCACCTCGCGCTCGCGGGCCACCGCCAGCTTCGGTGCCGTCGCCGCCCCGCCCGAGTCCTTGGTGACCAGCACGTCCGGCCGGATCTCCGCGAACAGGGCCCGCTCGGCGTCGAGGTGGAACGGGCCGCGGTCCAGCAGGAGGGTGTGCCGCCGGGGCAGCGGCGGCTCCGGCGGGTCGACGGCGCGGATCCAGAACGCGGCGTCGACCGGCGCAAACGACGCGAGCCCGCCCCGGCCGGTCGTGAGCAGCACCCGCCCGTCGCGGCCGGGCAGCAGCGCGGGCAGTGCGGCGGCGGCCTCCCCGACCGAGGCGGCGCGGTGCCAGCGGTCCCCCGGCCCGGCCGTCCACCCGGGACGGCGCAGCACGACCAGGGGCACGCCGGCGGCGGTGCACGCGGCCGCGGCGTTGGCCGTCATCCGGGCCGCGAACGGGTGCGTGGCGTCGAGCACCCCGGCCACCCGTTCCGCGCGGAGGTGCGCGGCGAGGCCGTCGGCGCCGCCGAACCCGCCGATGCGGACCTCACCGTCGGGCAGCCGCGGGCTGCGCACCGCCCCGGCCAGCGACGACACCACCCGCACACCGTCGACGCCGGACAGCGCGGCGGCCGCGGCCCGTCCCTCGGTGGTGCCGCCGAGTACGAGCACCGTGCGCGGATCGCTCACACCCGCCAGGGTAGGCGGATGGCGATCACGACCGTGGTGTTCGACGTCAACGAGACCCTCTCCGACCTCACGCCGCTGCACCGGCGGTTCGGCGAGATCGGCGCGCCCGACTGGTCCGGGCCCTACTGGTTCGCGACCACCCTGCGCGAGGGCATCGCGCTGGCCGCGGGCGGCGAGCTGCGGCCCTTCGCCGAGATCGGCCGGGAGACGGCGGCGCAGCTGCTGCGCCGGCTCGGCGTGCGCTGGGCCGACGCCCGCGCCCGCGAGCTGCTGGAGGCGTTCCTGGAACTTCCGGTCCACCCCGACGTCCACGACGGCGTCGCCGCCCTGCGCGCCGCCGGGCTGCGGCTGGTGACGCTGTCCAACGGCGCCACGGCGGTGGCGGAGAAGCTGCTCTCCGACCACGGGCTGCGCGGGCAGTTCGACGCGGTCCTGTCCGTGGAGGACGCCGGTCTCTGGAAGCCGGCCCGGGCCCCCTACGAGTACGCGCTGCGGACCTGCGGGGTCGCCGCGTCCGAGGCGGTCATGGTCGCGGTGCACCCGTGGGACCTGCACGGCGCCGGCCGGGTCGGGATGGCGACCGCGTGGCTGGACCGGGCGGGCGAGACCTGGCCGGGCCACCTGGACCCGCCGACCCACACCGTGCGGGCGCTGCCGGAGCTGGCGCCGCGGCTGGCCTGACCGGGCCGGGCGCCGCCGGAGCAGGCGGCGCGGCCGGTTCCGGGGGTCAGGCCCGCAGCGCGTCCAGCAGCTCCGCCTCCACGGCGGCCAGGCGCGGGTCGGTCAGCACCGTCCGCGTCCGCGGGCGGGGCAGGTCCACGACGACCTCGGTCCGCACCGTGGCCGGGCGCGGCGAGAACACCAGGACCCGGTCGGCGAGGAACGCGGCCTCCCGGACGTCGTGCGTGATGAGCAGCATGGTCCAGCCGTAGCGGGACCGCATGTCCTCGAGCCACTCCTGGGTCTCCAGGCGGGTGATGGCGTCCAGCGCGCCGAGGGGCTCGTCGAGCAGCAGCGCCGAGTGCCCGCCGACCACGGTCCGCAGCAGCGCCGCCCGCTGCCGCATCCCGCCGGAGAGCTCGCCCGGCCGGGCGTTCTCGAACCCGGCCAGGCCGAACGGTGCGAACAGCGCCCGCGCGCGCTCGCGGGCCTCCCGCCGGGGCACCCCGGCGACCTCCAGCCCGAGCGTGGTGTTGTCCAGCACGGACCGCCACGGGAACAGCAGGTCCTGCTGCGGCATCAGCCCGAACGGCGCCCCGCGCACGGCGGTGTCGTCGACCTCGACGGTGCCGCGCACGTCGGCCCCGTCGAGGATCCCGGCCAGCGCCCCGAACAGCGTCGACTTGCCGCACCCGGACGGCCCGACGATCGCGACGAACTCCCCGGCGACCACGTCCAGCGAGACACCCGACAGCACGTCGAGGTCGCCGTAGGACACCGACAGGTCCCGCACCGCCACCTTCACCGGTGATCACCCCGGTACCAGGGCGTGACCAGGCGTTGCACCAGGTAGGTGAGCCCGAACAGGGCCACCGAGAGCACCGCGGTCACCCCGACCGCGGCCAGCACCAGGTCGGTGCGGAACTGGTTCTTCTGCAGCTGCATGAAGATCCCCAGCCCGGCGCGGGCGCCGACGTACTCGGCGAAGATCGCCCCGGTGACCGCGTAGGTGATCGCGATCCGCAGCGCGGTGAAGAACGACGGCAGCGCGCCCGGCAGCCGCACGTAGCGGAACCGCTGCCAGCGGCTCGCGCCCATCGAGCGCAGCAGGGCGGTCGCCGACCGGTCGGTCGCGGCGAACCCCTCGATCAGCCCGACGGCGACCGGGAAGAACGTCACCAGCGCGATCACGAGGACCTTCGGCAGCAGCCCGAAGCCGAACCAGAGGATGAGCAGCGGGGCGATCGCCACCACCGGCAGGGTCTGCGAGGCCACCAGCAGCGGGGTCAGGGCGCGGCGCAGCCACGGCGAGAAGTCGACCGCGACCGCGATCGCCCAGGCCACGGCCAGCGACACGGTGAAGCCGATCGCCGTCACCTGGATCGTGGGCAGCGTGTTCGCCCACAACGCGGACCGGAACGCCCAGCCCTGCTCGACGACCCGCAACGGCGACGGCAGCACCTGCGGCCGGACACCGGTCAGCGTCACCGCGAGCTGCCAGGCGACCAGCAGCGCGGCGACGAGCAGGGCGGCGGGGGCGAGGCGGCGGGTCATGGCGCGAGCAGGTCGTTGGTGAACCACGTCGTGAAGTCGGGCTTCTGCCGGACCGGTTTCCCGTCCGGGCCGGCGACCGTGCCGGTGTCGTAGAGGAATCCGGAGAACCGGGCCCACTGCTCGGGGGTCTGGTGCCCGACCCTGCCCTGCGGGTCGCGCAGGAAGCTCCCGGCGAGCATCGCGGCGCCGCGGTCGACGAGCTCGTCGGAGGTGAACGCGCCCGGGTTGGCCTCCTTGAGCATCCGGGCGGCCGTGGCCGGGTCGTCGGCGGCGAGCCGGTAGCCGCGCTGCACGGCCTGGACGAACGCGCGCGACCGGTCGGGGTCGTTCTTCAGCACGGTGGAGTTGGCGATCAGCAGGACGTTGTAGGCGTCCGGGAAGCCGTAGTCGGTGTAGCGGAAGGTCTTGACCGGTTCGCCACGCAGCTGCGCCTCGATGCCCTCGACGTTGACGAACGGCTCGGTGAAGTCGGCCTGGCCGGCGTAGAGCGCCTCGTAGGCCGCGGTGTTGAGCACCTCGGTGCGGAACTCTCCGCGGCCGCCGTCGGCCTTGATCACGGCCTGCATCTTCGGGATCTCCCCCGGACCGCCGAACCCGGCGTACACCTTGCCGTCCAGATCGCGCGGGCTCCGGATGTCGTGCCGGTCGGCCTTCACCGCGATCTCGGTGGCCCAGTGCTGCAGGATCGCCATCACCGAGGTGATGTCGGCGCCTGCGGCCTTCGAGAACGTGAACGAGTCCTGGAAGCTGATCCCGAAGTCGGCGGCCCCGCTGGCGACCAGGGTGTCCGGCGAGGTCGCGTTGTAGGGCAGGAACTCGACGTTCAGCCCGGCCTCGCGGAAGTACCCGGCCTGCTGGGCGGCGAACAGGCCGATGTGGTTGGTGTTGGGCGTCCAGTCCAGCGCGACCCGGATCGGCGGCCCGCCGGGCTGCTGCGGCGCGGTCTCGCCGGCCGCGCAGCCGGACAGCGCCAGCAGCAGCGCGACGAGCAGGACGAACGGACGGGCACGTGACAGCACGAGGACGGGCCTCCCTACGCCGGTGTCAACCGGATCAGGTTCGAACGGTCGACGGCCGGTCCTGCCGCCCTCTCAGCCTCGGTGCGCGGGCTCCCGCGGTACGGGCGATCACTCTACGCGGGTGCGACCGCCCGGACCACTCCCCGTGGGTGACGGACAGTGATCGTGGTCGGCCGGTCGGCCCACGGCTCAGCCGGATCGTTATCCTCCGGACCCGAACGACGACGCTGCGTGACGGCACGTGAGGAAGGACGACATGGCGGTCTCCGGCCCCCGCGGGCGCTCCCCGTCCGACCCGACGGCCGCGCTCGTGCGCGTGGCGCTGCAGGCGGGGGCGACCCCGGTGGCGCACGTCGACGTCGCCGCCCTGCTGTCCGGGATCTGCGTGGCGCTCGTGCCGGCGGCCGGGGTGGCGGGCGCGACCCTGCTGCTGCGGGAGCCGGCCGACCCGCGCGACCCCGAGGGGCGGCGGGTGTTCGGGTCGGACACCGCGGCCACCCGGCTCGGCGAGCTGCAGCGCCGGGCGGACGCCGGTCCGGGGCCGGCTGCCGAGCGCGGCGACCGCGTGCTGCTCACCCCCGACCTCACCCGGTCCGGGCCGCCGGAGCTCGCCGCGGCGGCGGCCGGCTGCGGGCTGGTGCGGTCGCTCACGGTCCCGGTGCCGCTCGCCGGCCGCCCGGCGGGGGCGCTGCAGCTGCTGGCGCGCGCAGGGCCCGGTGGCGACCGGCTGACCGAGCACCTCGCCACCGGGCTGCGGCCGGTGGCGGCGGCACTGGCGGCCCGGATCGGCGACGTCCGCGAGCTGGCCCGGCTCGAGGCCGAGGTCGCCCGGGCGGCGGAGCGGGCCCAGGCCCGGGTGCCGGCGCCGCGGCTCCCGGAGGTGGAGCGCACCGGACCGATCCCGCACGTGCCGGCACCGCGGCGGGCCCGGCACCGCCGGCGGGATGCCTGAGGCCCGGCGGCCGAGGGCCGAAGCAGCAGCACTGAGGCCCGGCGGCCGAGGGCCGAAGCACGCAGCACCGACTCAGCGCCCGGGGTCCTCCCCAGCCGCCCGCTCCCCCTGCACCTGGACGTGTTCCTGCAGGTAGGACGACACGCGCTGGCGGCTGACGCCGAACAGCCTGCCGATCCCGGCGATCGTCTCGCCCTCATCGTGCAGCGCGACCGCCTCCTCCCGGCGGAACCGCCCGCCGACGGCGCCGAGGCCGTCGAGCGCGCGGGTCACGCTCTCCACGATCAGCGGCCGCTTCTCCCGCGGCACGATCTCCCGCCAGCCCAGCCCCTCGGCGCGCAGTGCCTGCAGTTCCCGCACCCGTTCCCGCGCGGACTCCAGGTCCGCGATCGACGCCTCCAGCTGGGCGCCCAGCGCGGCCAGTGCCGCGTCGGCGCCGCCGGGCGCCGCACGCGCACCGGCCGTCCGGTCGCCGTCCCCCGCCGTCGTCACGCCACGGAGCCTACGGGTCCCTCATCGCCGGTCCGGTGCGACGCGTACCGTGACAGCCGCAAGGGGGGTTGCGCCCCTGGAGGGGTCACTCGCGGCGCCGGTCGCGGATCGGGAGGAACGGATGGCGCGCTACGACGTCGTCATCGTCGGTGGCGGCTCGGCCGGCGCTGTGCTGGCGAACCGGCTCAGTGCCGATCCGGCCCGCCGCGTGCTCGTGCTGGAGGCCGGCCGGCCGGACCACCGCTGGGACCCGGTGATCCGGATGCCGGCCGCGTTGTCCCGGGCCTGGGGCAACCCGCGTTACGACTGGTGCTACACCACCGAGCCTGAGGCGGGCCTGGCCGGCCGACGGCTCGCCGTCCCGCGAGGGAAGGTGCTCGGCGGCAGCAGCAGCATCAACGGCATGGTCTACCAGCGCGGCCACCCCGGCGACTACGACCGGTGGGCCACCGGCGCGGGGCTGGCCGGCTGGAGCTCCGCGCACTGCCTGCCCTACTTCCGGCGCCTGGAACGGCGACTCTCCGAGCACCGCATCGCGTTCGACGCCGACGGCCACGGCCCCCAGATCCTCGAGCGGGCCCCGGCCGGCGGGCTGCTGAACGACGCCTTCCTCATCGCGGCCCGCCAGGCCGGGCACGCCGTGGTGGACAACGTCAACGGGCCGGTGCAGGAGGGTTTCTCCCGCACCGAGCGGACGATCTTCCGCGGCCGTCGGTACTCGGCCACCGACGCCTACCTGCATCCGGTGTCGACGTCCCGGCCGAACCTGCAGGTCCGGACCGGGGCCGCCGTGCGGGAGCTGTTGTTCGACGCCCGGGGCAGGCGGGTGACCGGGGTCCGGTTCCGCGCCGCGGACGGATCCACACACGACGTCGACGCGGGCGAGACGATCCTCTGCGCCGGTGCGATCGCCACCCCGCAGCTGCTGCAGGTGTCCGGGATCGGCGATCCGGCACACCTGGCCACGCTCGGGGTCGAGGTCCGCGCCGCGCTCGGCGGGGTCGGGGAGAACCTGCAGGACCATCTCGCGATCCACCTGCAGCACTCCTGCCTGCAGCCGGTCTCGCTGTCCACGCACCGACGCGTCCACCGACTGCCCGGTGCCGCCGCCCGGTGGGTCGTCTCGGGCACCGGCATCGGGGCGAGCAACCACTTCGAGATCGGCGGGTTCGCCACGACCTCGCTCGGCGCCGGGATCCCGGACGTCATGATGCTCTTCGCCCCGGTGGCGATGCGGTTCGCGCCGGACGTGCGGCCGACCGGGCACGGGTTCGAGCTGCACGTGAGCGTGATGGCCGGCGACGCCCGCGGCACCGTGCGGGCCGTCTCACGCGACACCGCCGTCCCGCCGGCGCTGCGGATGAACTACCTGGCCACCGCGGACGACCGCCAGCGCTGGGTGGAGGCGGTCGCCATCGCGCGGGACGTCCTCGCCCAGCCTGCGTTCGCCGGGCTGGGCGGGGGCGAGACCTTCCCGGGACCGCGGGTCCGTGCCCCGGAGCAGGTGCTCGACTGGGTCGCCCGCAGGGCCCAGAACGGCCTCCACCCGACGAGCACCGCGCGGATGGGCACCGGCGAGGGCGCCGTCGTGGATCCGGCGACGATGCGGGTGCACGGTGTCGGCGGGCTCCGCGTGGTCGACGCCTCGGTGTTCCCGGACGTGCCGAACGCCAACACCTACGGGCCGGTCGTGATGGTGGCCGAGCGGGCGGCCGACCTCGTCCTCGGGAACACACCGCTGCCGCCGGACCCGCCGATCACCGCGGCACCGCCCGACCGGGCGGGTGCGGCCGAACTCGTCCGGCACTGAGACACGGACGGGGCGGGGATCCGCAGTGGATCCCCGCCCCGTCCGATCAGGTCTGTACGGGCCTCACTCCCCGCTCTGGACCTCGACACCCGACTCACGCAGCTTGTCGGCGTGAGCACGGCCGTGGTGGTTGCAGAACAGGAGTTCCCCACCGGAGGGCAGGATCGCGCGCACCTTGGCCGCCGCACCGCAACGGTCACAGCGGTCGGCGAGGGTCAGTTCGGGCCGGGTCAGCGTTTCGGGCTGCATAGCGGTCTCCCTCCGTCGCGGCGGCGGGGCTCGGGCGGCCCCTCCGCCGTATCACTGTGACGACCGCACCAGGCGGATCGCCCACACCTAAACAGACGCTTGAAGCCCCTGCACGTGTTCCCGGGGCGCGTCGCGACGACCGTCACGTTTCGGAGGTTCCGATCCGGGGTCGGTGACGCCGCGATGTACCCGCGGTGACCGATTGCGTATGAAGTTGACTACGCGTGAATCATGAGGGGACGGAGCCGCTCGTGCAAGCGCTCGACGTCGCCACGGTGTGTCGCCGTATCGTGACCCAGGTGAGCGCTCGGCCGATCGGAGACCGGATACCCGCTCCGCTCCTCTTCCTGGCGGGCGGGACCACGATGTACGTCGGTGCGGCACTCGCCGTAGGCCTGTTCGACCGCTTGGCGCCGTCCGCGGTGGCCGAGCTGCGGCTGATCGGAGCAGCGCTGGTCCTGCTGGCCTGGCGGCGCCCCGGCCGGGACGCCTGGCGCGGTGTCCGGCTGGTCCGGGCCGGCCTGTTCGGGCTGGCCACGGCGCTGATGAACGTCGCCTACTACGAGGCGATCGCCCGGCTCCCGCTCGGCACCGCGGTGGCGATCGAGTTCACCGGCCCGGTGCTGGTCGCGGCCCTGGCCTCGCGCCGGTTCCGGGACGTCGGGGCGGTCGTGCTGGCCGCTGCGGGCGTGCTGCTGATCGCCGACGTCCGCTGGTCCGGCAGCCCGTCCGGTGTGCTGTGGGCGCTCGGCGCGGCCGCGATGTGGGCGGCCTACGTCCTGTTGGGCAAGCGGGTCGCGCGGGCCGGCAACGGGATCGACGACCTGGCGACCGGGTTCGCGGTCGCGGCCGTGCTGCTGGCGCCGCTGCTGCTCGCCGGCGGCGCCCGGTCGGACACCGCGTTCGGTGTGGCGAACCTCGCACCGCTCGCCGATCCGCGGGTGCTCGCCCTGTCCGTCGGGCTGGGGGTGCTGTCGTCGGTCGTGCCGTACGTCCTGGACCAGGTCGTGCTGCGCCGGGTCGGGCAGGCCCGGTTCGCCGTGCTGCTGGCGCTGCTGCCGGCGACGGCGACCCTGATCGGGCTCGTGCTGCTCTCCCAGCTGCCGGGCGCGCTGGAGGCCCTCGGCATCCTGTTGGTGATCGCGGCCGTGGCGCTGCGGTCCCGGGACGGCGACGAGCCCGTCCCGGAGCCGGCGGGCGACCGGGTGCGGACCGGCGACACCGGCCCCCTCCCGGGCTGACCGCTCCGGGGCGGGCGGGAGCGGTCAGCGCCAGGAGCGCAGGGTCGCGATCCGCTCCTCGAGCTGCTCGATGGTCGCCATCGCGACCGGCGGCCCGCCGCACGCCTTGCGGAGCTCGTTGTGGATCGCGCCGTGCGGCTTGCGGGTCTTGTGGTTGTGCAGCGCGACCAGCGTGTTCAGCTCCTTGCGCAGCGTCTGCAGCCGCTCCCGGACGCTCACCGTGCCCCGCTGCGACGGCGGCGGGGGCGTCGGCTCGGTCGCCGGCGTCGCGCGGGCCTGGGCCCCGGTGCGCGGCGAGCCCTTCTCGATCCACTCGGCCTGCCGCTTCGACAGCAGCGTCCGCACCTGCTCGGGTTCGAGCAGCCCGGGCAGCCCGAGGTAGTCCTCCTCGTCGGCGGAGTAGGTCGCGCCCTCGTAGATCAGCTGGTCGAGCTCGGCGTCGGCGCCCAGCGAGGTGAACGCCTTCTCCTGCTCGCCCGGTTCGTCCTTGACCTTGTTGGCCTCGACGAGCTCGGCGTCGTTCCAGGTCTCCTCGGGGCGCTGCGGCTTGCCGAGGACGTGGTCGCGCTGCGCCTCCAGCTCGCTGGCCAGCCCGAGCAGGACCGGCACGCTGGGGAGGAACACCGAGGCCGTCTCGCCGGGCCGCCTCGACCGCACGAACCGGCCGATGGCCTGGGCGAAGAACAGCGGGGTCGACGCCGACGTCGCGTACACCCCGACCGCCAGCCGCGGCACGTCGACGCCCTCGGACACCATCCGCACCGCGACCATCCACCGCTCCCGGGACTCGGCGAACTCGGCGATCCGGTCCGAGGCGCCCGCCTCGTCGGAGAGCACGACCGCGGGCCGGTCCCCGGTGATCCTCTGCAGGATCGCCGCGTACGCCCGCGCGGTCGTCTGGTCGGAGGCGATCACCAGGCCGCCGGCGTCCGGCATGCCGCCGTCGCGGTGGCTCTGCAGCCGCCGGTCGGCGGCGGCGAGCACGGACGGGATCCAGTCGCCGGACGGGTCGAGCGCGGTCCGCCAGGCCATCGCCGTCTGCTCGCGGGTCAGCGGCTCGCCGAGGCGCGCCGAGATCTCCTCACCGGCGCTGGTCCGCCAGTTGGAGGTGCCGGAGTAGGCCAGGAACACCACCGGCCGCACGACGTTGTCGGCGAGCGCCTCGGCGTAGCCGTACTGGTGGTCGGCGCGGCTGCGCGGGGCGCCGTCGACGTCCGGGACGTACTCGACGAACGGGATCGGGTTGTCGTCGGACCGGAACGGGGTACCGGTCAGCGCGAGCCGCCGGGTGGCCGGCTCGAACGCCTCGTAGACGGCATCGCCCCAGGACTTCGCGTCACCGGCGTGGTGGATCTCGTCGAGGATGACCAGCATCCGCCGGTTCTCGGTGCGGTTGCGGTGCAACATCGGGTGCGCCGCGACCCCGGCGTAGGTGACGGCGATGCCCTGGTAGTCGCGCGACGTCCCGCCGGTGGCGTTGCGGAACTCCGGGTCGATCGCGATCCCGGCGGAGGCGGCGGACGCGGCCCACTGGTACTTCAGGTGCTCGGTCGGGGTGACGACCGTCACCGCGTCGATCACCCGGTCGCGCAGCAGCTCCGCGGCGACCCGCAGCGCGAAGGTCGTCTTTCCCGCGCCGGGGGTCGCGACGGCGAGGAAGTCCCGCGGCGCGGTGGCGAGGTAGCGGGCGAGCGCGCTGCGCTGCCAGGCGCGCAGCGGGCGGGTCTCCGGCGACACGAGCTGGGCTTGCGACACACGTCTCCCCTGGTCCGTGGGTCGTTCCCGGACGGGAACCTGCGAGCCCCGCCGGCTTCGGGGGGTCGACGGCGACCGGCCGCGGGGCGCCGATCAGGGTAGCCCGGCGGCCGCCCCCTGCTCGGACGGGTGGGCGCGTGTCGGCGCCCACGCAGGTCAGGCCCGCGGCGCGCGTCCCGGCCGGGGACGGCGCGCCGTGATCACGAACGCCGGCGGCAGGTTCGCGAGCACCGAGCGCCCCACGACGACCTCCTCGAAGGCCTCCGCCAGCCGCTCCCGCAGCCGCCGGGCCGGGGGCAGCCGCCGGGTCCAGGTGTAGCCGAACTGGGTGAACGCGCCGTCCGGGTGCAGCGACCCGGCGAGCACCTCGGTGAGCCACGGGCGCTGCGCCGGGGAGGCGGCCCACGGCAGCCCGGAGACGATCACGTCGGCGCCGCCGAGGCCGCGTTCCTCCAGCAGCCGGGGCAGCTCGCCCGCGTCGGCGACGGCGACGTCGAGGCCCGGGTGCCGGTGCTGCAGCAGCTCGGCCAGCCGCGGGCTCAGCTCGATCGCGAGCTGGTGCCCGCGGCCGTCGAGCCGCCGCGCGATGACGTCGGTGAACGCCCCGGTGCCGGCACCCAGCTCGACGACCACCGGGTCGCCGGTCTCCGGCACCGGCGCGCCTGCGGCCGCGGCGAGCGCCGGGGAGCTGGGCAGGCAGGATGCGGTGCGCACCGGGTGACGGAGGAACTCGCGCAGGAACGCACCGGAACCGATGGGGGCGGTCGCGGGCCGGGCGGCGGGCGTCGTGGTCATCGGCACCACGCTGCCCGGTCCGCCTGACCGCCCGGCGACACCGGGGTGAACGCGCCGCGGCGGGTACGGGTGGGGATGATGGGCGGCGATGAGCACGCGCGATCCCAGCAGCCCGGCCGGCGACGCACCCGGGGCCGGGGACGGCTCGCCGGCCCTGCCGGCGGCCGGGTTGCGGCTGGCGGCCGCACTGACCGCCCGGCCGGCGGTGCTCCTGCGCCGCGGCGGGGCCTGGGCCGCCGCGCTCGGCCGGGTCGGGCTGGGCTGCTCCGCCGGCGAGCCCCGCGAGGATGCGGGCCCGCCCGGCGGCGGGTGGCTGCTGCCCGGTCCGGTGCGGCGGCGCGCGACGCAGGCGCTGCGCGTCACCACCGACGCCCTGTCCGGGCTGCTGGACGACGCGCAGGCCGGCCCGGACTTCCCGCTCCCGGCCCGGGACGCCGCGCGGCTGCGGGCCCTGCTGGGCGGCACGCCGGGTTCCGCCGGCGCCCCGCCCGGCCCCGCGGCTCCGCTGCGCCCCGGCGGCCCGGCCACCCCACCCGGCCCCGCGGCTCCGGCTCCCCCCGGCGGCCCGCCCCGGTCGGTTGCCCGCACCGGTGAGCCCGCCGGCCCCGGCACCCCGTCCCCCGGCGACGGCCCGGTCCGCGGTCGCGACGTCGCCGCCACGCCGGGGGCGGTCGTCCTCCGCACCCCGGTGTTCGAGCTGCTGCAGTACCTGCCGGTCACCGAGCGGGTGCACGACGCACCGGTGCTCGTGGTGCCCCCGCCGGCGCACCCCTACTGGCTGGCCGACCTCGCCCCCGGGTACTCGCTGGTCGAGCACCTGGTGGCGCGCGGCCTGCAGGTGTTCGCGCTGTCCTGGCGCCCGGCCGGCCCGGCGGACACCGGACGGGACCTCGACGCGCACGCCGCCGCCGTCCTGGACGCGCTGGAGGCTGGCACCCGGATCGCGCGGACCCCGCGGGCCTCGCTGCTCGGGGTGCGCTCCGGTGGCCTACTGGCGGCCGCCGTGCAGGCCCACCAGGCCGCGGTCGGGCTGGACGACCGGGTCGCCGCCGTCGGCTACCTGGCGACCGGGCTCGATCCCGCCGGCGCGGCGCGTCCGGACCCGCCCGACGGCGTGGGCGAGCGCGCGGCGGCCGCGCTGCGGGCCTGGGCGGCGGACCTGAGACCGCTGCCGCCCGCGCTGGAGGCCGGCCTGGCCGCGCTGGCCGCCGACGACGGCGCCGGGATCCGGGTGCTCGGCACACCCGTGCACCCGGCCGAGCTGCGCCGGGACGGCTACCTGGTCGCCGCGGCCGGCGACCCGGCGCCGCCGTGGACCGGGGACCGGGCGCCCGGCGGGTCGTGCCGGCTGGTCCTCGCCCCCGGGGACCGGGCGGGCGCGCTGATCGCGCCGCCGCGGGCCGCGACCTCGTTCCGGGTGGCCTCCTGCGAGGCCGGTGCGGGACTCCCGGAGGCCTGGCCGGAGGGCGCCGAGCACGTCGAGGGCTCCTGGTGGGACGACCTGGCCGGCTGGCTGGCCGACCGGTCCGGCAGCCTGCGGGACGCGCCACCCGAGCTGGGCGGGCGCCGGCTGCGGCCCCTGTTCCCGGCCCCGGGCACCTACCTGGCGGCCGAGCGCGGAGTGCCGGCCACCACGATGTGACCGGCGGTTCGTCACACCCGCCGTCACCCCCGCAGGGGGCCCGACGGCCCTTACGCTCCCCGGGATGGCCACTCCACTTCCCCGGCCCGCCGGTGCCGCACTCGAGGAGCACGACGTGCTCGTCGGGGGCCGCACCCTGCGCGTCGTGCGACGCCCCGCGTCCGGGCCGGGTGCCCGGCGCACGCCCCTGCTCCTGTGCAACGGCATCGGCGCCGCCACCGACGTGCTCGACCCGCTGGTCGCGGCGCTGCCGGCCGATCTCGACATCATCCGGTTCGACCCGCCCGGGATCGGCGGCTCGCCGCCGCCCCGGATGCCCTACCACCTGTCGTGGATGGCGCACCGGGTCGCCCAGGTCCTGACGAAGCTGGGCGTGTACGAGGTCGACGTGCTCGGTTTCTCGTGGGGCGGGATGCTCGCCCAGCAGCTCGCGATCAGCCGCCGGCGCCGGGTCCGCAAGCTGGTGCTGGCCGCGACCGCGCCCGGCGCGCTGATGATCCCGGCGTCGCCGCGGGTCCTGGCCGTGCTGACCTCACCGAAGCGCCACCAGGACCCGGCCTACGTCGACGCCGTCGCCGCGGACCTCTACGGCGGCCCCCTCCGCGCACACCCCGAGCGGGCGAAGGAGGTCCTGCACTCGGGAGCGCGCCGCGCTCCGATGCGCGGCTACTACTACCAGCTGCTCGCGCTGTCGGGCTGGACCAGCCTGCCGCTGCTGCCGACGATCACCGCCGACACCTTGATCATCGCCGGGGACGACGACCCGATGGTCCCGCGCGGAAACGCGACCCTGCTCGAGCGCGGGATCCGGCGCTCGCGCCTGTACCGGTACCCGGGCGGTCACCTGGACCTGCTGCTCGACCCGGCGCCGTTCGCCGCCGAGATCGACCGGTTCCTGTCCTCGTGACCCGGTCAGGAGTCGTCGTCGCCCTTGGGCAGACCCTCGAAGATCTCCTTGCACTCCGGGCAGACCGGCGAGCCGGGCTTGGGCGACTTGGTGACCGGGAAGGTCTCCCCGCACAGCGCGACGACCATGTTGCCCAGGACCGCGCTCTCGGCGATCTTGGACTTCTGGACGTAGTGGAACATGTCCGGCGTGTCGTCGCCGGTGCTGTCGGTGGCCTCCGGCCGGGTGTCGACCTCGGGAAGTGTCGTCGTGGACATGGCCCCATGATGCACCACACCCGGCGACGGCCGGGGGTCAGCCGGAGCCGCCTGCGCCACCCGGTGCGGCGTCCCCGGACGAGTCGATCACCTCGTGCGGCCGGGCCTCGATCTCCCGGTGGCCGTGCCGGTACCGGTTCGGCCGCTCCGCCTTCCGGGGCAGCCGGTCGTTCGCCCGGACGACCGCGATCCAGGGCAGCGGGATCGAGATGACCAGCAGGGTGACGGCCAGCCACGGGGTCTCGTAGCAGAGCCCGGCCAGCAGCATGCACGGGATCCGGAGGCCCATCGTCCACTTGTACCGCCGCTTCCGGACCTCCAGCTCCTCGTCGTAGGACATCTGGGCGTCCGTGATGAGCACGGGGTCCTCGCGTCGCGGATCGGTCACGTCGGCACCTCCGGCGTCCATGGTGTCACTCGCGCCGGATTCCCGCGCACGCGGCGGCCGAACGGGCAGGCCCCGGGATCAGACCCGGGTTCAGGCCCCGGGTTCAGGCACTGTCGGGGCCGTTGCCGAGCAGCGGCTCGTCGACCGAGCGGACCTCGGAGCCGGGCAGCCCGTCCGGGTGCTCGGTGCGGACCCGTTCGACCGCGTCCAGGGCGATCCCGAGGTGCTTGCGCTTGCTGGTCTCGTAGAACGTCCGCGCGCCGCCGGCGAGCTTCGGCTCGGCGTGCAGTGGCTTGTCCGAGACGCACAGCAGGGTCGCGTTCGGGATCCGGTACCGGAAGCCGTTGGCCGCGATCGTCGCCGACTCCATGTCGACCGCGACCGCGCGGGCGAGCCGCATCCGCTGCAGCGTCGCGGACTGGTTGAACTCCCAGTTGCGGTTGTCGGTGGTGTGCACGACCCCGGGCCGGTAGGTCGCCTCCGCGCGCTGCAGGGCGTCCATCAGGTACCCGTTGAGCCGCAGGCTGGGGATGACCGGGACGTCGGCGGGCAGCACCTCGTCGAGCACGTGGTCGGCGCGCTGGTAGGCGGTGGCGAGCACGAAGTCGCCCAGCTCCTGCCGGTTCCGCAGGCCGCCGCAGTGCCCGATCATGATCATCGTGTCCGGCCGGAGGACGGCCAGGTGGTCGGTGACCGTCTTGGCGTTGGCCGGGCCGACGCCGATGTTGACCAGGGTGACGCCGTCGCCGCCGTCCGCGCCGCCGCGGGCGTGGAAGGCGGGCATCTGCACGCCGTCGCGGTCCGGGCGCTCGGCGTCCGGGAACCGTTCCAGGAACGACTCCACGTGCATCGCGTAGTTGGTGAAGAGCACGTGCCGCTGGAACGACTCGGCCGGCGTCCCGGTGTAGTGCGAGAGGCGGTCCAGCGACAGCGCCATCCGCTCCGGGCCGAACAGGAACAGCTTCTTGACCCGCAGGTCGAAGCGGTCCTCGTCGAGCGCGGCGAAGAACTCGGGGTCGGTGAACACCCGCGCCGGGCGGGCCGCCCGGGCCGTCACGGTCGCGCCGGCCGCGACCAGGCCGCGCAGCTCGCGCTGCAGGTAGCGGCGGATCGCGCTGGGCCGGGCGAACTCGCCGGAGATCCGCGGGTTGTGCGTCGACCAGGGCCGCACGACCTCGAGCTCGGGGTACCAGCCCTCGTGGTAGACGGCGTCGAGGGCGTCGAGCAGCCGGTCGATCTCGTGGTCGAGCTTCTCGGCCGGGACCGGCGGGCGGACCTGCTCGATCATGGCCGGGGTCACGCCGGGTCCCCGTCGGTGCCGCCGTGCGCGTGCAGGGTGTCGGTCGTGACCGCCGCCGCCGAGACGACCTCGAGCAGCCGCCGGGCCAGCCCGTCGACCAGCCGGTAGCGGACCAGCCGCCCCTGCCGGTGCGCGGTGACCATGCCGTGCGCGCGCAGCAGCCGCAGCGCGTGCGAGACCGCGGAGTCGCTCATGCCGACGGCCACCGCCAGGTCGGAGACGCACAGGTCCCCGGCGTGCTGCAGGGCCAGCAGGATCGACAGCCGGTTGGCCTCCCCCAGGATGTCGAGGACGGTGGCCGCCTCGGCGACCTTGTCGCCGTCGGCGAGGACGGCCACGGCGTCGCAGACCTGGTCCGGGTCGATCACGCGGGCGCCGCTGAGTGCCTCCGGAACCTTGTGCACGCCACCGATGCTAGCGGCCTACGACGACGCGGCGGCCTTCCGCTCCTTCGCGGCGGCCTTGATCGCCTTCTTGGTGTCGCGCACCTCGGTGAGGGTCTGCGCGTCGACGACGTCGGCGGCCGACAGCCGGGAGTCCGGCTTCCCGTAGTCGCCTGCGGCCTCCCGCCAGCCCTGGGGGGTGACGCCGTACTGCTTCCCCAGGATCGCGAGGAAGATCTTCGCCTTCTGCTCGCCGTATCCCGGCAGCGCCTTGAGCCGGCGCAGCACCTCCCGCCCGTCCGGATCGCCGCGGGTCCAGATCGCGGCCGGGTCGCCGTCCCAGTCGTCGACGATCGCCCGGCACATCTCCTGCACCCGCCGGGCCATCGAGCCGCCGTAGCGGTGGATCGCCGGCGGCGTCGTCGCGAGCGTCGCGAACTCGGCGGGGTCGTGGTCGGCGATCACCCGGACGTCGAGGCCGCCGAGCCGCTGGTGCAGCTTCAGCGGCCCGCGGAACGCGATCTCCATCTGGATCTGCTGGTCGAGCAGCATGCCGATCAGCAGCGCCAGCGGGTCGCGTTCCAGCAGGGCGTCCGCCTCGGGGTCCTGGGCGATGCAGATGCCGGTCATGCCGGACAGGATGGCACGGTGCGATGAGATCATGCCCGGGTGCTTCCCCGTCTCGACCCCGGCCCGACCGCACGCGTCCGCGGCTGCCTGCTCGACGCCGGGTACACCCCGGACGGCGTCCGCGCCCTGCTGGGCCGCTCCGCGCACGACGCGCTGACCCGCGGCGAACCCGAGCCGGCCGCCCGGGCCAGCCGCGACGGCGGCGAGCTCGGCACGCTCGTGCGGCTGTTCCTGCTCGACGGCGTCGAACCGGAACCCGCGGTGACCGCCGCGCTGGGCGACCTGGACCCGCTGCTGGAGGGCCGGATCCTGCGGCGGACCCCGGACGGCATCCGGGCGGCCCTGGACGTCCGCCCGTACGGCGAGTCCGGCGACGACGGCGGGCCGGGCGCCGACTGGTGGCTGGTGTCGGACCTGGACTCTCCCGCCTCCCGGCAGGACCGCGAGCACGTCACCGGGGTCGGCGGGGCGTCGCTGTCGCTGGCGGCCGCCACGGTGCGCCGCCCGGTCGGGTCCCTGCTCGATCTCGGCACCGGGTGCGGCGTGCAGGCGCTGCACGCCTCCCGGCACGCGCAGCACGTGGTCGCGACCGACGTGCTGCCCCGGGCGCTCGCGCTGGCCCGGCTGTCCTGCGGGCTGTCCGGGGTCGAGGTCGACCTGCGCGAGGGTCCATGGTTCGACCCGGTCGACGGGGAGCGGTTCGACCAGATCGTGTCGAACCCGCCGTTCGTGCCGGGCCCGCCCCGGGTCGACTACGTCTACCGCGACTCCGGCCGGGCCGGGGACGCGGCGCTGGCGGCGCTGCTGGGCGAGCTGCCGGGCGTGCTGAACCCGGGCGGGATCGCGCAGCTGCTCGGCTCGTGGCTGCACGTGCGCGGCGAGGACTGGCCGGACCGGGTGCGCGCCTGGCTGCCCGCGGGCGTGGACGCGTGGGTGCTCCAGCGGGAGGTGGTCGACCCGGCGCTGCACGTCGGCACCTGGCAGCGCGACGCCGGGCTGGACGTCACCTCCCCCACGGCCCGCGAACAGGCCTCGGCCTGGCTGGACTGGATGGACCGGGAACGGGTCGAGGGCGTCGGGTTCGGGTTCCTGCTGCTGCGCCGCTCCGGCGACATCGACACCGAGCCGACCGTCGTCGTCGAGGACCTGCCCGGTGAGCTCGGTGAGGGCCTGTGCCGGGAGATGACCGGCTGGCTGGACCGGATCGACTGGCTCCGGGCGCACGCCCGCGACGACGACCTGCTCGACGCCACGCTGCGCCTCGCGCCGGAGGCGGTCCTCGAGTCGGTGTCCGGCCCCGGCCCGGACGGCTGGGCCGAGCTGTCGGCGACCGTGCGCCGCTGGGGCGGGCCCGGCTGGGAGCACGAGGTGGACGGTCCCGCCACGGCGCTGCTCGCCGGGTGCCGGGGCGAGCTGCCGCTGTCCGAGCTGCTGGCGCTGCTGTCGTTCGCGCACGGCCGGCCGTACGACGCGCTCGTCGCGGCGACCCTGCCGGCCGTACGCGAGCTCGTCCGGCACGGCCTGCTGCTGCCGGTCGGCGGCGGGGCGCGGTGAAGGCCGTCGTCGCCCGGGTGCGCCGGGCCTCGGTGACGATCTGCGACGCGGGCGACGAACCGCTGCGGGTCTCCGGGGCGATCGGGCCCGGGCTGCTCGTACTGCTCGGCGTGCACCGCGACGACACCGCCGACCCGGCGACGACGGCGTCGCGGGTCGCCGCGATGGCCCGCAAGCTGCACGAGCTGCGGATCCTGCGCGAGGAGCGTTCGTGCGCCGACAGCGGTGCCCCGCTGCTCGTCGTCAGCCAGTTCACCCTGCACGGCGACACCCGCAAGGGCCGCCGCCCGTCGTGGTCCGGCGCGGCCCGCCCGGAGGACGCCGCCCCGGTCGTGGACGCGGTCGTCGCGGCGCTGCGGGAGCGCGGCGCCACCGTCGAGACCGGGGAGTTCGGGGCGAACATGGCCGTCGAGTCGGTCAACGACGGCCCGTTCACGGTGCTGGTCGAGGTGTGACCACCGCACGCGCCGCGGACTCTCATCCGGTTCTCAGGCTGGAGGGGGAGGATCGGGAGGGATCGGAAGGAGTCCGCCCGTGATCGCATACCTCCTCGGCCTCGTGCTGGTGCTGTTCCAGTTCGTGCTGATCGCCCGGGTGATCGTCGACTGGATCGACGTGCTGGGGTCCGGCCGCGGCGGCGCCGCGCTGGCCACCGCCCGCCGGATCACGCACGGGATCACCGAACCGGTCGTCGCGCCGGTCCGCCGGCGGGTGCAGCCGGTCCGGATGGGCGCCGTCGGGCTCGACCTGTCGGTCCTGATCGTGTTCGTGCTGGTCCTGGTCGCCCGGCTGGTGATCGTGCCGCTGATCCCGTTCTGATCTGACCCGGGCACGGCGAAGGCCCCCGCCCGGTGGGCGGGGGCCTTCGGTGGCGCGTGGTGCTTACTTCGCGGCCGAACGGGTGGTGCGGGCCGGCTTCTGCGCGGACTCGGCCTTGTCGGCGGCCTGGGTCGCCTGCTCGGTCACGGCCTCGGCGGCCTTGGTGGCCTGCTCGGTGAACTGGTCGACGACCGAGGTGCCGGCGCCGACGACGGTCTTCACGAACTCGCGCTGCTGGCCGAGCACCTGCTCGTAGAAGTCGAAGACGCGGTCGACGGTGGCGCCGGCGTCCGGCAGCTGCGGGACGGCGCTGCCGGGGATCTGGGTGAAGGCCTGCACGGCGTCGGTCCAGGTGCGGACGGACTCGGTGACGAGGTCCTGGCCGCGCTTGGCGAAGTCGGCGAACTGCTCGGTGGAGGCGGTCATCGCTGTCTCCCCTTCCCGGGTACGGGTCTTGTGGACTGGCGATGCGGGTTCGCATCTCGCCATGCCCACAAAACTACGCATCGGCGTTAAGTATGTCAAGCACGCCAGGTGAACGTGGGTGCCATCACAGATCAGCTCCGCCGCAGGAAGCTGCGGTAGACCCCGAGCAGGGCCGTCTTCTGCTCGTCGGACAGCCGCGGGTCGGCCGCGATCGCGTCCTCGACACCGGGCGGCGCGGCGTCCCGGTCCGCCGCCGGTGCCGGGTCGGCAGCGGGCTCGTCGTCGTGGATCGACCAGCCCGCCCGGCTGAGCATCTGGTCGGTGTTGAGGTGCAGCGCCTCGGCGATGGAACGCAGCACCTTCAGCGACGGCTGGTGCAGCCCGCGCTCGACCTGGCTCAGGTAGGCGTTCGAGACCTTCGTCATCGCCGCCATCTCCCGCAGCGACAGCTTCGCCATCTGGCGCTGCGAGCGGATGAACCCGCCGAGCGCGTTCACCTGGGCGTTCCACGCCTCCTCGGCGGCCTTCCGGCCCGCGACGTGGAGCTCCTCGGCGGCCGAGGCCGCGCTCTCACCGTCGGACCCGGTTCGCCGGCGGCGCACGCCGTCCGTCCCCGGGTCGCGCTGCGCGCGGCTCACCGCGCCACCCCTGCCTGGCTCGGTACCCGGTCCATGGTCGCGCATTGTCCCCGCTGCCCGGCCGTCGTGCACGCACCGCCCCGCGCCGCGGACACTGTGGACGCCGCAGGAACGGCACCGCCCCGGCGATCGACGGTGATCACCTCAGGCGTTGGTCCGGGGCGGGGTCAGCCCGCGACGACGTAGCGGCCGGGCGCCGGCTCCAGCGGCGGGTGGGCGTCCGAGCCGATGCGGGACGGGGCCGGGACCTCCTTGCCTGCCCGCTCGGCGATCCACGGCGTCCAGTCCTCCCACCAGGACGCCTTGCGCTCGCCGGCGTCGTCGCGCCAGTCGTCGGCCGACTCGGGCAGGTGGTCCGACTCGCCGTACCAGGTCCGCGACTTCGGCGAGGGCGGGTTCACCACGCCGGCGATGTGGCCGGAGTTGGAGAGCACGAACCGGACCGTGCCGCCGATCTTCGCCGCCCCCTTGTAGACGGACTTCCAGGGCGCGATGTGGTCGTTCTCGGCGCAGATGACGTAGCTGTCCGGGTGGACGTCGGCGACGTCGAGCCGCTCCCCCGCCAGCTCCAGCTTGCCCTCGGCGAACTGGTTCTCCAGGTAGAGCGTGCGCAGGTACTCGGTCTGCATCGCGGCCGGCATGCGGGTGGAGTCCGCGTTCCAGCTCAGCATGTCGAACGGCTTCGGGTCCTCGCCGAGCATCCAGTCGTTGACCACGTAGTTCCACACCAGGTCGGTGGCGCGGAGCAGGTCGAAGGTGGTCTTCATGCTCGACGCCGGGAGGTAGCCGTCCTTGCGCATGGACCGCTCGAGCCGGTTGACGGTCGTCTCGTCGGTGAACACGCCCAGCTGCCCGGGCCCGGTGTAGTCCAGCAGGGTGTTCATCAGCGTCAGCGAGTTGACGTGCTGGGTGCCCTTCGCCTCGAGCCAGGCGACCGTCGCGGCGGACAGGGCACCACCCAGGCACAGGCCCGCGACGTTGACCTTGTCCTGGCCGGTGATCTCCCGGACGACCTCCAGCGCGGCGAGCGGGCCCTCGCGCAGGTAGTCGCTCATCGTGACGTCGGACAGCGCCGAGTCCGGGTTCCGGTAACTGATCATGAAGACCGTGTGGCCGTGCTGGACGGCCCACTCCACCAGCGACTTCCCCGGCGCGAGATCCATGATGTAGTACTTGTTGATCCACGGCGGGCTCATGAGCAGCGGGATCTCGTGGACCTTCTCGGTCTGCGGCTCGTACTGGATGAGCTCGATCAGCCGGTTCCGGTAGACCACGTGGCCCGGGGTCACGGCGAGGTCCTTGCCGACGACGAACTCGCCGGGGGTGACCTGACGCGGCATGCCCCGGTTCTGGACGGTGTCGCGGAGCATGTTCCGGGCCCCGCGCACGAGGTTGAGCCCGCCGGTCTCGACGATCTTCTTCGGCCACGCCGGGTTCGTGAGGACGGTGTTCGGCGGCGCGAGGGCCTCGATGGTCTGCCCGACCAGCCAGTCGAGCTTGCGGCGCGCGACCGGCGACACGCGCGCGGCCCGCGCGAGCTCGGTCAGCCGGTCGGCGAGCAGCGCGTGCTCCTGGCGGGCCAGGTAGTACCAGGCGTTGCCCTCCCACGCGGGGTCGGCGTAGCGCCGGTCCTTCTCCGGCAGCGGCGCCGGGCCGTTCGCGGTGCCGCCGACGGCCCGCGAGGCCGCCGCCGCGACCGCCTTCGCCGAGTCGACGCCGAAACCGAACCCGGCCCGCAGGACCGCACCGGGGCTGCCGGCGAGCGACTTCGCGGCCTCGCCGAGCGCGCCACCGAACCCGACCGGGTCGACGCGGGCCTTCCACCCCTCGGGGTCGGCGAGCTCGCGCAGGTCGCGGACCAGACCGGCCGCCTGGCGTCGCAGCACCTCCGCCTGGTTGTCCGGCGCGGCGGCGCTCGGGGACTCGGGATGCGATGTGTGCTGCGTCGTCACTGTTCGTCACACTCCTGGTCGACCGGGATGGTGTCCGGGCCTCGGTGCGCAGACCCGCCGACGAGGGGGTGGCGCGAAGGGATGCGCCCATCGTGACGGGATACTCACGGGTAGGCACCCCCTCGCCGGGCGCGTCACGTTGAGACCCCCCTCACCAGCGCTTGATGAAGCAAGCACTACTCCCCGGTAAGGATTGTGTTGCTTGACATCCCGAACGCGATTTACCGTGCGGTAACCGGTGAGCCCGGTCATCAGAGTTGATGGGAGAGGCCCATGAGCACGGCGAGCACCTCGCGGTCCGTCCCGGCGTCCCGGCGCGGCCCCCGCGCCCTGCCGGACACCCCCGCCGCCACCCCCGAACGCGACGACCGGCCCGACCCCCTGCGCTTCCTGGTCTCGTACAACGCCCGCAACCTCACCCAGGTGGTGCGGGAGGTCGGCCGGGCGACCGGGGCGTACTGGATCGATGCGGCACAGCGGATCGCCAAGCCCGGTGACGCCGCGCGCCGGTCCCTGCTGTGGGTGTCGGCCTGGGCCGACCGCAGCACGCCGACCTGGCACCTGCCGAACGAGGTGGCCCTCTCCACGCCGTTCGCGCTGCTGCGGGACTTCACCGCACCCGAGCACCGCGACGACGACGTCGTCCCCACCCTGGTGCTGCCGCCGCAGGCCGGGCACTCGTCCACCGTCGTGGACTACTCGCCGCAGCAGAGCCAGCTGGCGATGATCCGCGCCGCCGGCCTGACCCGGCTCTACTCGCTGGACTGGCGCCCGGCGACGACGGCGACGAAGCACGTCACGGTGACCGACTACCTGGAGGTCATCGACCGCTCGATCCGCCGGATGGGCGGGAAGGCCAACCTGGTCGGCGACTGCCAGGGCGGCTGGCTGGCCACGATCTACGCGGCGCTGCACCCGGAGCGCGTCAACACGCTGACGCTGGCCGGCGCGCCGATCGACTTCCACGCCGGCGAGTCGGTGATCGCCGCGTCCACCCGCCTGATGGCCGGGACGCTGGGAATGGCGCCGTACCGCGCCCTGGTGGCCGCCGGTGGCGGCAACATGCCCGGTGCGGCGGTGCTGTCGAACTTCATCTCGATCCAGCCGCAGTCGGAGGTGTCCCGGCAGCTGCAGCTGCTCGAGAACATCGACGACCCCACGCACGTCGAGCGCTACCGCGTGTTCGAGGACTGGTTCAAGTACACCCAGGACATCCCGGGCGCGTTCTACCTGTGGCTGGTGGAGAACCTGTTCTGGAAGAACCGGCTGATCCGGGGGACGCTCACGGTCGGCGGCCGGAAGGTCGACATGGCGGCCATCGACTGCCCGCTGCTGCTGCTCGCCGGTTCGACCGACCACATCACGCCCGCGCCCCAGCTGTTCGCCGCGGCCGAGAAGGTGAGCACGCCCGCGAAGGACATCACCTACCGCACCGCCTCGGCCGGCCACCTGGGCCTGTTCATGGGCCGCGACGCGCTGCGCCACGACTGGCCGGTGCTGATGGAGACCGTGTACTCGCACTCGGTGCCCGGGACGGCGCGTGGCACCGGCAAGGCCTCCCGGCGGCGCAACAGCGTCCGGGCGGTGGCCGACCCGCGGGACTCCCCGCGGGTGCCCGCACCCTGACCGGGCGCTTCCTGCCGATGCGCGATCCGCTGGCGCTACTCGCTATGCCGATGCGCGATCCGCTGGCGCTACTCGCTATGCCGATGCGCGATCCGCTGGCGCTACTCGCTTAGCGCCCGAGCGGCCCGATCCTGCAACTGCATGTGGCCGACGACACGGCCCCGACGGCGATTTTCCCGCCGCCGGGGCCGTCTCGCGGGAACGATCCACCCCCGGAACGCGTTGGTGACGGTGTAGGGCGATGCGACGAGGCCCCATCCGACGCACGTCGCGCCCGAGCAGGGGAGGAAAGACACATGACGGTGACCACGACCGCTCCGGCCGTGCCGACGGCCGACACCCCGGCCGTTCCCGGCCCCCGCCGCACCACGGAGGCCCCCGCTCGCACCCACCCCCGTCCGACGAGGGCCACGCAGGACACCGCGCTCGACACCACCGTACCCGGGGCGGCGGCCGCCGTGGCCGAGGATCTGGACGCCCAGAGCCCCGCTGCCGATCTCGTCCGCGTGTACCTGAACGGGATCGGGAAGACCGCGCTGCTGACCGCCTCCGAGGAGGTCGAGCTGGCCAAGCGGGTCGAGGCCGGCGTCTTCGCGCAGCACCGGCTGGACACCGCGGCCGCCGACGGCACCCTCGAGGCCATGGACCTGCAGTACCGGCGGGACCTGCGGGCCATCGTCCGCGACGGCGCGCGGGCCAAGAACCACCTGCTGGAGGCCAACCTCCGCCTGGTGGTCAGCCTGGCCAAGCGCTACACGGGGCGTGGCATGCCGCTGCTGGACCTGATCCAGGAGGGGAACCTGGGCCTGATCCGCGCGGTCGAGAAGTTCGACTACACCAAGGGCTTCAAGTTCTCCACCTACGCGACCTGGTGGATCCGCCAGGCGATCACCCGGGGGATGGCCGACCAGGCCCGCACCATCCGGCTGCCCGTGCACCTGGTGGAGCAGGTCAACAAGCTCGCCCGGATCAAGCGGGACATGCACCAGCGGCAGGGGCGCGAGCCCACCGACGCCGAGCTGGCCGCCGAGTCCGGCATCCCCGAGCACAAGATCCAGGACCTGCTGGACCACGCGCGGGACCCGGTGAGCCTGGACATGCCGGTCGGCTCCGAGGAGGAGGCCCCGCTGGGGGACTTCATCGAGGACGCAGAGGCCACCGACGCGGAGAACACCGTGATCTCCAGCCTGCTGCACGACGACCTCCGCCGGGTGCTCGCCACCCTGGAGGACCGCGAGCAGCGGGTGATCCGGATGCGCTTCGGCCTCGACGACGGCCAGCCGCACACGCTCGACCAGATCGGCCGCGCCTTCAAGCTCTCCCGGGAGCGGGTGCGCCAGATCGAGCGCGAGGTCATGGCGAAGCTGCGGGTCGGCGAGCGGGCCGACAAGCTGCGGGCCTACGCGAGCTGAGCCGGACACCCGGCACGACCCGACGGCCGTGCGGAGCGACCGCTCCGCACGGCCGTCGTCGTTCGTGCCCGGTCCGGACGGGTCGCCGCGTGTCGCACGGCACGGGACCGGCCGGCGGTGATCGGTGGCCGGGGCCCGCCCCGCCGCCTTAGGGTCGGGTCATGCCCGGCTCGACGACGCACTCCACGTCCGTTCCCGGTCCGGTGACCCCCGGCGCCATGCGGGACGCGCTCGGCGCGTTCGCCTCGGGTGTGGTCGTCGTGACCGCGCAGGGACCCGCGGGGCCGATCGGCTTCACCTGCCAGTCGTTCTCGTCGCTGTCGCTGGACCCGCCACTGGTGTGCTTCTCCCCCGCCCGCACCTCGGGGAGCTGGCCGCGGATCCGCGAGATCGGCCGGTTCTGCGTGAACGTCCTCGCCGCCGACCACGAGCACCACAGCACCGGCTTCGCGCGGTCCGGGGTGGACAAGTTCGCCGGGGTCTCCTGGGCCCCGGCGCCGTCCGGCGCGCCGGTCCTGGAGGGCGTCAGCGCGTGGATCGACTGCACCCTGTGGAACGAGTACGACGGCGGTGACCACACGATCGTCGCCGCCCGGGTCGAGGCGCTGGGCACCGACCCGGACCGGATGCCGCTGCTGTTCTTCCGCGGCGGCTACCACCTGACCCCGCGGGGCGCGTCGTGACCCGCGTCCTGGGCGTCGTCGCCGGTCCGGAGCCGGGCGGCCGGACCGCCACCGCGGTCGCCGGCCTGCTGGCCGGGACCGGTGCGCCGACCGAGCTGGTCGAGCTCTCGCAGACGCCGTTCGCCGACGTCGTCGCCGGATTCGCCGAGGCCGACGCCGTCGTGTTCGGCAGCCCCGTCTACCGGGCCGGGCACACGGCGTCGCTGAAGGCGCTGCTGGAGGCGACCGAGCGCGGGAAGTGGGGCGAGACGACCGCCCCGCTGCAGGGCAAGACCGCCGCGATCGTGCTGACCGGGGCGAGCGGGCACCATTTCCTCGCCGTCGACGGGCTGCGGTCGGTGCTGGCCGGGTTCTTCGCGGTGCAGGTGCTCTCCCCCGGCCTGTACCTGGATCACTCCGGCTTCGTCGACCGGAACACCCTCACCCCGGAGTCCGCGGAGCTGGCCGCCGCGCACGGGCGGGCGCTGGCCGACCTGACCGAGGCCGTCCGCTCGTCCGCGGCGCTGCGCGCGATCACCCCGGTGGTCTGACGGCCGCGTAGCGCGGGCCGAGGCGTCGCACAGGTTCGGTGCTCGCCGCACGAGCCCCAACCTGTGCGGCGCCCGGACAGCCTGTGCGGCGCCCGGACCGCCATGTCGCGGGGTCCCTCAGTCCCCCGTCGCGAGCGCCGCGGCGACCCGGGCCCCGAGCGTCACGTTGTTCCGGTAGACGGCCACGTTCACCGCCAGGCTCCGGTCCCCGGTCGCGTCGCGCACCCGCTGCAGGAGGAACGGTGTCGCGTCCTGCCCGGTGATCCCGGCCTCGGCGAGGGCCTTGAGGGCGTCGGCGAGGGCGGTCTCGTGCTCGGCCGGTGGGAGCTGCTCGTCGGCGGGCACCGGGTTGGCGACGACGAGCGCCGAGGACAGCCCGAGGTGCCGGGCGTGCCGCCAGGCGACGGCGACCTGCTCCGGCGACTCGACGCGCTGCGCGACGGTGTGACCGGAGTCGGCGACGTAGAAACCGGGGAACGCGTGCGTCCGGTAGCCCGCGACGGAGATGCCGAGGGTCTCCATCCGTTCGAGGGTGGCGGGGATGTCGAGCACCGACTTCACCCCCGCGCTGACGACGACGATCGGCAGCCGGGCCAGCGCCGGCAGGTCCGCGGACTCGTCGAAGGTGGAGGACGCCCCGCGGTGCACCCCGCCGAGCCCGCCGGTGGCGAACACCCGGATGCCCGCGCGGTGGGCGAGATGGGCGGTGGCGGCGACCGTCGTCCCGCCGGACGCCCCGGTCGCGCAGGCCACGGGCAGGTCGCGGGCGCTGAGCTTGACGGTGTCCGGGTCGGACGCGAGCCGCTCCAGCTCCCGGGCGGACAGCCCGACGACGACCTCACCGTCCAGCACCCCGATCGTGGCCGGGACGGTCCCCAGCGACCGGATCAGCTGCTCGGCCTCGGTCGCGACCTCCAGGTTCCGCGGACGTGGCAGGCCGTGCGTGACGATCGTCGACTCGCAGGCCAGCACCGGGCGGCCCTGGGCGAGCGCGCGCGAGACCTCGTCACCGATCCTCATCGCGAGCGACCCTAATGCCCCACGGGCTCAGCTGGGCAGGCCCAGCAGGGCGGGCAGGTCGGCGACCGAGTCGATGACGGCGTCGGCCCCCGCCGCCCGCAGCCGCGGCTCGCCGTGCGCGCCCCCGCGCACCCCGACCGCCAGGCCGGCCCCGGCGCGGACCGCGGCGTCGATGTCGGCGTACGCGTCCCCGGCCACGGCCGCACGGGCCGGCTCGCAGCCGGTGCGCTTCGCGGCGGCGTGCAGGAGGTCCGGGTCGGGCAGGCCGCGTCCGTCGACGTCGGCCGGGGACAGCAGCACGTCCACCCGGCCGCCGAAGCCGAGCGCGTGCACGAGCAGGTCCCGCAGCTCGGGGGCGAACCCGCAGGTCAGCGCGACACTCAGGCCGGCCTCCCGGAGCGCGTCGAGCGCCTCGCCGGCACCGGGCACCGGGCGCACCCGGCCGTCCCCGGCAGCGGCGGTCAGGTACTCGACGAACGCGGCGTGCGCGCGCCGGGCCCGGTACATGTCGCCGTCGAGCAGCTCGCCGAACACGGTGATCGTCGACCGGTCCATCGTCGCGCGGGCCTGCCGGTCGAGCGCGGGGTAGCCGGGGCCGTCGACCCGGACCCGCGCCGCCCGCAGGCCGGCGCGCACGGCGGCGAGCACCAGCCCGTCGTCGGCCATGGTCGTGCCCGCGAGATCGAGGACCGCCAGTTGCACGGGACGAACTCCAGTCCTCGCGGGTGTCCGGCGGCCGTCGTCCACCTGACCGGCCGGTGAACCGGCTGCGGCACTCCGGCGAAGGAACGCCCACGACACGCACGCTTTCCCGCCGGTCCCGGTCGGCAGGCCGGCGCTCCACCGGACATCCGGGGCCGTGATCGCTACGCGGCGTTGGTACCGGGCCACCCAGGGTCGCGTCCACCGGGGCGGGTGGCGCCGGCCGCGCCCGCCGTCGGCATGTACTCACTGCGCGTGACGTGCGGGGCGCTACCGTTCAGCGATGAGCACCACGACCGGCACCGGCCCGACCCGGCCGCTGCGGGCGGATGCCGCACGCAACCACCGCCGCATCGTCGAGGCTGCCGCCGCGGCGTTCGAGTCGGACGGCCCGGACGTCGCGCTCGACGAGATCGCACGTCGCGCCGGGGTCGGCGTCGCCACCCTGTACCGCCGTTTCCGGACCCGCGACCAGCTCGTCCGGGCCGTGCTCGAGGAGGTCTTCGCCTCCGAGATCGAGCCGACCGCGGCCGCCGGGGACGGCGACCCGTGGACGGACCTGGCCGGTTCGCTGTCCCGCGCGGTCGAGGCGATCGCCGTCCGGCGCACCATCCTGAAACTCGCCCGCGAGGCCGGCGCGTTCGACGCCGAGCCGGTCCAGCGCTACGGCCGCACCCTGACCCGGCTGCTCGACCGGGCCCGCGACGCCGGGGCCGTCCGCCCCGAACTCACGCCCGGTGACCTGTCGGCGGTGCTGGTCATGGCGATGGCGGTCGCCGAGGGAGCCGAGACCGCGCCGGACGCCACCGGCGAGGAGCGGCGCCGCTACGTCGCGCTCCTGCTGGACGGCCTGCGCCCGGGACATCCGCCGCTGCCGCCGGACCAGTAGCCGGCTTCCACTTCCGGCGCGGCCCTTCCGCGACCACGGATGAGCGGTTACGGTCGCACCCGTCCGCTCGGCAACGGCGCCGGGCGGATTTCGTTCGTCCGGCCCGGCCTCACCCGCCGGCCCGGCCGGGATGCAGCCGCCCGGCCAGCGCCGCCACCGCGTCGGCATTCCGGATACCCGGGCTGACCTCCGCGAACGTCGTCGTGAAGATCCTTCCGTTGCGCACGGCGGGCACCGTGGCGAGTGCGGGGTCCCGCCGCAGCTCCTCGGCGAGCGGTTCCGCGGCCTCCGGTCCCTTGTCCGCCCCGCAGCAGGCCGGGACGACGATGACGTCCGGCCGCGCGGCGATGATCCCCTCCGCGGTGACGGTCTGCTGGCGGCCGCTGATCTGCGGGAAGGCCTGGGTGCCGCCGGCTGCCTCGATGATCGTCGTCGCGATGTCGCCGGAGCCGAACACCCGGAACTCGCCGGCCCCGGACGGGCTGTTGAGCATCGCGACCCGCGGGCGCTCGGTGATCCCGGCGAGCCGCCCCGCGACGCCGTCCAGGGTGGACCGCATCCGGGCGGTGAGCTCCGCGGCCCGGTCCTGCGCCCCGAGCAGGCGCCCGAGCGCGGTGAGGTCGCGCTGCACGCCCTCGAACGTCACGTCCACCGCGCCGAGCGACGCCTGGGTGCCGCCGTCGGCGGTCGGGCAGTAGGCGCTGAACAAGAACGTGTCCATGCCCGCCCGCACCAGCTCGGCCCGGGTGCCCAGGCCTTCACGGGTGAACGCGCCGGTGAACCCGGAGACGACCAGGTCCGGCGCCAGCCGCAGCACCTCCTCCCGGGAGGGGTACTCCTCGGGCCAGTAGACCGGGCGTTCGCGGTCGGGACGGAAACCGGCCGCGAGCTCGGGCGGCAGCACGTTGTCCAGGTAGGCCGCACCGACCAGCCGGTCCCCGGCGCCGAGCGCGAGCACCGCCTCGACGCCGTTCTGGAACATGGCCACGATCCGCGCGGGCCGCTCGACCGGTACGTCGACACCGCAGTTGTGGAGGGTCTCCGCGGCGGCCGGCGAGGGCGGGCCCGCCGGGGAAGGCCCGGTGCCGCAGCCGGCGAGCAGGGTCAGGGCGAGCAGCAGCGCGGCCGGGGCGACGCGACGCGGCGGGCGGGAGCGGGGCACGCGGACACGCTACCGCCATCTCCCGCCCAACTCGACACCTGTGCAGTTGTTCAGTAGTTTGTCACAGGGTGCGCTGCAGCCGTCCGGCCAGCAGGCCGACGAACCGGGACGGGTCGGCGAGCTCGCCGCCCTCGGCGAGCAGCGCCATGCCGTGCAGCAGCTCCGCGGTCTCGGCGAGCGCGGCCTCGTCGCCGCCCTCGGCGCCCCGGGCATCCCGCAGCCCGGTGACCAGCGGGTGCGACGGGTTCAGCTCCAGGATCCGCTTCACCTTCGGCGGCTCCTGCCCCATCGCCCGGTACATCTTCTCCAGGGTCGGGGTCATGTCGAACTCGTCGCCGACGAGCACGGCCGGGGAGGTCGTGAGCCGCGACGACAGCCGGACCTCCTTGACGTCGTCACCGAGCACGCCGGCCATCCACTCGCACAGCCCCGCGAACTCGGCCTTCCGCTCCTCGGCCTGCTGCTTCTCCTCGTCGGTCTGCAGGTCGACCTGACCCTTGGCGATCGACCGGAACGGGGTGCCGTCGAAGCCCTCGACCGCGTCCACCCAGACCTCGTCCACCGGGTCGGTGAGCAGCAGGACCTCGTAGCCCTTCTCCCGGAACGCCTCCATGTGCGGCGAGGCCTCGATCGCGCTCCGCGAGTCGCCGGTCATGTAGTAGACGGCGTCCTGGCCCTCGCGCATCCGCTCCTTGTAGGCGGCGAGCGTGGTCGGCTCCTCGCCGTGGGTGGAGGCGAACGACGAGACACCCAGGATCGTCTCGCGGTTGTCCGGGTCGGAGAGCAGGCCCTCCTTGAGGGCGCGGCCGAACTGCTCCCAGAACGTCGTGTACTTCTCCGGCTGCTCCTCCCGCAGGGTGCCGATCGTCGACAGCACCTTCTTGACCAGCCGGCGGCGGATCGCGGAGATCTGCCGGTCCTGCTGGAGGATCTCGCGGGAGACGTTCAGCGACAGGTCGGCGGCGTCGACCACACCCTTGACGAACCGCAGGTACTCGGGGACGAGCGCCTCGCAGTCGTCCATGATGAACACGCGCCGGACGTAGAGCTGCACGCCGCGGCGGGCGTCGCGCATGAACAGGTCCATCGGCGCGATCTTCGGCAGGAACAGCAGCGCCTGGTACTCGAAGGTGCCCTCGGCCGCGAGCCGGATCGTCTCGAGGGGCTCCTGCCAGTCGTGGCTGATGTGCCGGTAGAACTCGGCGTACTCCTCGTCGGAGACGTCGCGCTGCGGGCGGGCCCAGAGGGCCTTCATGGAGTTGAGCGTCTCGGGCTCGCCGTCGGCGTCCTCGGCCGGCATCCGCACCGGCCAGGTGATGAAGTCCGAGTAGGTCTTCACGATCCGGCGCAGCACGGAGCGGTCGGTGTAGTCGTGCAGCTGGTCGTCGGCGTCGGACGCCTTGAGGTGCAGGGTGACCGACGTGCCCTGCGGGGCGTCGGCGACCGGTTCGATCGTGTAGCTGCCCTCGCCGTCCGAGGACCAGTGCACGCCCTCGGCGGTCCCGGCCTTGCGGGTGGTGAGCTCGACCCGGTCCGCGACCATGAACGTGGAGTAGAAGCCGACGCCGAACTGGCCGATCAGCTCCTGCGCGTGCTCGGAGTCCCCCGCTTCCCGCAGCTTCTCCAGGAGCTCCGCGGTGCCGGACTTCGCGATCGTGCCGATGAGCTCGACGACCTCGTCGCGGGTCATGCCGATGCCGTTGTCGCGGACGGTGAGGGTGCGCGCCTCCGCGTCCGGGACCAGCTCGACGTGCAGGTCGGAGGTGTCGGCGCCGAGGTCCTTGTCCTGGTAGGCGGCGAGCCTGACCTTGTCCAGCGCGTCCGAGGCGTTGGAGATCAGCTCACGCAGGAACACGTCCTTGTTCGAGTAGATCGAGTGGATCATCAGCCGGAGCAGCTGGCGGGCCTCGGCCTGGAACTCGATCGTCTCCGTGCTCAACGTCTCTTCCCTCCTGGCGTCCATGCGGTCAGACGGTGCGATTCTGCCGTGCGCGACGACGGTGTCACGACGCCCCGTCCAGTCGTGCGGCGCAGCGGGCGATCCCGGACCGGATCATCCGCCCGTAGCCGTCGTCGCGGAGCGCGCCTGCGTGGTCCCCGGCGAGCGCCAGGTGCCGGCGGGCCTCCTCGTCGTGACCCAGCCGGCGGTGCACGTCGGCCAGGTTGAGGTGCAACGACGGGTGGAACCCCGCGACCTCCAGCGAGGCGTGCACGGCCCGGGCCCGCTCGGCGGTCACCTCCCCGGCAGCGGCGAGGGCCGCTCGTCCCACCGCAGCTCCGCGTCGAGGTCGTCCTGCACGGACCCCGACACTTCCCGGCCGCCCCCGCACGATCGAGGACGGTAGCTGTCCTGGAGGCGCGGGAGGATCGCTCCCATGACGCCGACCGTCCAGATCGCCTTCGACGCCGCCGACCCGCACGCGCTCGCCCGGTTCTGGGCCGCCGCGCTCGGCTACGAGGTCGAGGACCACACCGCGCTGATCGAGAACCTGCTGGCCGCCGGGCACCTCACCGCCGACGAGGTGCTGAGCGACGGCGACCGGAAGTCCTTCCGCGACGTCACCACCTGCCGCGGGCCGGGCCCGCGGGTGTTCGTGCAGCGGGTGCCGGAGCCGAAGACCGCGAAGAACCGGGTGCACCTCGACCTGCAGGTCGGCCCGGAGGCCGCGCAGGCCGAGGTCGACCGGCTGGTCGGACTGGGCGCGGAGGTGCTGTGGACGACGTCCGACCGCGGGCCGGTCACGGTGACCCTGCGCGACCCCGAGGGCAACGAGTTCTGCGTGTCCTGATCAGCCGGGCTCGAAGTCGTAGGTCCGCTTCCCGACCTGGACGAGGTCGACGGCCGCGGTCAGCCCGCCGTTCCCGGCGCCCTGGTTGACCCCGGCGGCGAACGCCGTGGCGTCCGGGTGTGCCTCCATGACCTCGTCGAGGGTGTACTGCCGGTCGCCGCCGGCGCAGGCCCGGTAGGCGTCGGCGCCACCGATCTGCTGGGTGAGGCAGAACGTGCCGGAGCCGACGTCGTACCGGGTCCAGGTGCCGGCGGGCGCCGGCTCCGGGAGGAAGGTCAGCAGGTGGAGCTCCTGCGGGCCGAGCTCGCCGCCGTTGATGTCGACGGCGATCTGGAACGACGGCATCGCGTCGGTCCCCGACCGCGGGTCACGGATCGCCCGGTAGCTGCTCGACCGGAAGCGCTCCAGGGGCCCGGCGACATCACCGGTGGTGAACTGGACCTTGTCGTCGTCGCCGGGGGTGCGCAGCTCGAGCGCACCCGTCCCGCCCTCGGGCGGGGCGCCCAGCCGGGAGGTGAACTCGCGGCTGCCGGCACCCCGGTCGTAGGTCCCGGCGAACTGGTTCGACTCGGCCGGGGTGACGGTCACCGTGCCGGACGGCCCGAACGGGTCGACGGCGAGCGCCGGGTGCAGTGCGGCCGTCGCCAGCAGCCCGGCCAGGGTCGCCGCCGTGGCGATCAGCCCGTTCCGACGTCCTAGACGCATCGGTCCCCCTCGGGTCGTGGTGTGGGGATCAACGAGGCGCGGGGCGGGGCGATACGCCGTCCTCAGCTACCCGAGCACGTCACCACGGCGTACGGACCGGAACTGGACGAGCTGGTGACGAGCTTTCCGCCACGCAGGATCTCGCAGGTGATCTCGTTGTCGGCCGAGCCCGATGCGGACTGGGCCACCACCGTCATGACGGTGAACCCGGAGTCCGGGAACTCCACGGTCTTGCTCCACGGCAGCGAGACACCGTTGGCCTGCTCCTGGCCGAAGTTCTCCTTGGCGTAGGTGATGCTCGTGGCCTTGCCCGACCCGGTGATCCGGTAGGTCACCTCCTGGCTCGCCGGCGCCTCAACCTCAGGCTCGGGCGCGGTGACCGCCTCCGGGCCCGGCGCGGACGCTACCGGCGCCGGAGCCACCGGGGCGGGCGGCACCACCGCAGCCGGCGGGGGCGGGGCGACGGCCACCGGGGTCGGCAGCGGCGTCGGCTCGGCCGTCGCGATGGCCGATACCCACGCGATGCAGACGACCAGTCCGATGGCCGAGAGCACGGTTCCGGCGATGGCCAGGCCCTTGTTGTTGGCCACGCCCTTGCGGACGCGCAGCCAGCCCAACACGGCGAAGATCAGACCGAGGATGGACAACGGCCACGCGATGACTCCGATGATCGGTATCCACGCGAACAAGACGGACAGCAAGCCGAGCACGAAGCCGGTCACACCGAAGCCGTTGCGGTAGGCGTGCGCCGTGCCGGGGTGGCTCGGCGGTGCAGCAGGGAAAGACATGATCGAGAAGCCCTCTCGGACGGCGCTACGTACGCAAGCAGCAGTCGCAAAGGGGGCTGCCCGTGTTAGCAACCTTCCCGAGAAGGGGTCGCCAACGAGAGCGGCTTCAGAGGCCCGACGGACCTGTCGATCGAGGATGACCGCCGTTCCTGCAGACCGAAGGAGCGGCGCGGACGAGCCGGCCTGTAAGCCGGATGTAGAGGTCGCCGCAGGTCAGAGACCTGCTAGGCGCGGTGGGCCGTCTCGGGGCCGTGCCCACTACCCGAGCGCGGTGCCCAGGCCGTCCACGATCAGCTTCGTCAACGTCCCCGCCGCCGCGCCGGTTGTGATCAACTGCTGCACCCGGCCGACAGTCCGTCGGACCTTCCCCGGATCCGGCGCCCCGCTTTCGAGTTCGCTCTCGACCTCCGTCGTCGACTCCTCCACCGCGGTCCGGCTGTCGTCGTCGAGTCCGAGGGTGTCCAGCTGGTCACGAAGGAGGACGAGGCACTCCCGGAGACCATCGACGTTCGCGATGGGAGCGTCACCCTGCCACCGGCTCTGATCCACGGGTCCGGAGATTCCGATAGCCATCTGGCCGCTGTTGTTCACCGGGCCGTAGATGTTGTTCACGATCCCGCCCGGTCCGACTGCGGTGTCGCCGGACTCGACGTCGAACGTGATCGGCTTGACGTTCTTCTGCGCCGACCGCTGCAGCTCGTTGTTGAGGTCGCGGGTGAAACGATCGATCCCGCGCTTATTGATCTTGAAGCCCTTGCTGGACATGCCCAGTGCCTCCTCGCATGAGTGCTGGGGTCACTCCTGCCCGTTCCGACCCACATCTGTGGGAACAACATCAGTGTAACCACAACATGTAGGGGAACGCCCACTAGTCGGCCGCGAACACGGCGTCGATCGCGCGCCGAGTGCGGGCCGCGCTGGACGGCATGAGGTGGGTGTAGGTCCGGAGCGTGAACCCGGGGTCGTGGTGGCCCAGGTAGTCCGACAGCGCGCGAATGCTCTCGCCCGCGTCCAGCAGGACCGAGGCGTAGTAGTGGCGCAGCGCGTGCGTGCCGTCCTGCCGGGTCGGCTTGTCGACACCGGCCGCCCTCCGGGCCGGAGCCCAGACAGCTTCGTTGAAGTGGTTGCGCCTCAACGCTCCCCCGCGCTCGTCGGTGATCAGCAGCCGGACCGTGGTCGGTTCGCCGCCCGGGACGCGCCACGGCAGGGTCACCGGCACCGTCGGGAAGCGCTCGGCGTGCTCGTCGACAAGGCGCACGACGCTGCGTGCGATCGGGACCTCCCGCGTCTTGTTGCGCTTGGGCGGCGAGAAGACCAACCGGCTGTCGACGAGGCGCACTTGCCGAACGATGTGCAGGACCCCGGCCTCCCGGTCGATGTCGTCCAGCGAGACACCGAACGCCTCCCCCTGGCGCAGCCCGCACCCGGCACCGAGCACGACGAAGATCCCGTACCGCTCCCGCATCGCGAGCCGGAGCTTCGTCACCCGCGCCCGGGACCACGGCACGACCTTCACCGGCGGACGCTTCGGCCTGACCACCGACCGTGCCTGACACGGGTTCTCCCGGATGAGCCGGTCGTCCACGGCCGCGCTCAGGATCGACGAGACGTGCGCGAAGCACCCGGCCTGGTAGCTCTCGGCGACGCCCCGGTCCTGCATGCTGCGGATCCACGTCCGGACATCGGTCGGATTGATCCCGCCCAGCTCCCGGCGCTCGAAGAACGGGAGGATCTGCGCGTTCAGCCGCCAGGTCACGCTGTTGCGGGTCGACGCCTCGAACGTCTGCGAGTCCAGCCAGCGACGCGCGTAGTCGCCGAAGGTGATCCGGCCGGCCTTCGGGTCGATGTAGCTGCCGTGGCTCTTGTCGCTCTCCATGCTGACCAGGAACTCGTCGGCCGCACGCTTCTTGCGGTCCGGGAAGCTCCTGCTCCGTTCGCGGCCCTCCGGGTCGAGGAAGCGCACGCGGTAGCGGTTGCCCCGCCCGAAGCGTTCGGTCTTGCGCCGCACCGTCGTGCCGGTGGCCGGATCCCACTCGTCCCGCCACCACCGATCTTCGACGTGCCCCACTACGCCACCTCCGAGCGCAGGGAGTCGACCCAGGTGCGGACCTCTGCCGGGTCGTAGCGCAGATGACGGCCGATCTTGTGCACGGGCGGGCCCTGACCGAGCCACTTCCACTGGTAGAGCGTCTGGACGGGGACACCGAGGTAGTAGGACGTCTCCGCGGTGGTCCACATCGGATCGATCACCGGTCGTTCACGCGGCATTGCGGCCTCCCGTGCTGTCGTCGATCTCGGTTGCCGAACGGTCGGGTGGTTCGCCGGTCGCCATGAGCGCGGCGTCGTAGTCGGCCCGCCATCGCTGGCGTTGGTGGATCGCGTGCAGCAGCAGGACCGGCCGGGGCGGCACGTCGGTGTCCGCGGGTCGGGTGGTCTCCCACTGGAACGGGCCGTCGTCGACCGCGTAGCCGGGCTGGACTCCGGCCTTGTCGAGGAGTTGCCGAACGAACGCGGTCCGCTCGGCGCGGTGGTCGGACAGGCTCTTGTTGGACCACTTGCGGGAGACCAGGACGCGGCGGCCGGCGATGCCGAGGTGTTCGGGCTTGTGTGCCTTGCCCCGGCAGCGGCCCGGGACGGTGCCGGGTCGGGCGCCCTTCGGTTCGACGCCGTACACGAGCCAGATCGGGCAGCGCGGCGAGCACGGCGTGATCGCGAGTTCGGCGGCCAGGCGTCGGGCGTGCTCGCGCTGGCGTTCAGTCGCGGTCTCGTCGAGCCCGGCCGCCTGCCCGACGCTCTTGGTGAGGTATTTGGTCAGGTAGCCGATGTGCCGCCCGGCCTCCTCGGTGCCGCCCAGGATGCCCTTCACGTGCACCTGCGGCCCGAACGTGACGGTGTGCGCCGGAGTGAGCAACACGTCCGGGTCGGTAGCCTCCTCCCACGTCGGCAGTGGGTCGCGGGTGTCCGGGTCGACGAACGCCTTGTGGTGGTTGTCCCAGCGCGGCAGCCGTTCGCCGGAGTAGACGATCGTGTCGTGCGGGGGCCACCAGACCTGGTGATACGTCGCCGCCGTGATCGCGCGCAGCTCCGCGCGCGGGATGGTGCCCCGGATCGCCGCGTGGAAGTGCGGCGCCCCGCGTTTCTGGGGTTCGACGGTGCCGAAGTACTGCACGTCCCAGCCGACACACCGGCGGGTGTTCTGCCAGAACCGATCGACCAGCTTGGGGAAGTGGATCGCGTCCCGCGCGGCCCGACGGTAGTCGTAGCTGTCCGGGTCGACGGCGGCGCCGTTCTTGTCCACCCGCCCGTAGCTGTCCAGGGTCAGCGTCAGGAAGGTGGACGGTCGGTATTTGCCGCCGAACACCCGCCCGACGGTGCGGTCCTCCACCGGCCGCCGGGGCAGGTTCGGTGCGTCCTGCCGCCGCCGGGTCGACCGCCGCACGGTCTGCGGTGTCGGCTCCAGCGGCGCCAGCCGGCCCCGCACCCCGAGCGCCCGTAGCTCGGCATCGATGTCGGCGACGGTCTCGCTGATCTCCTCACACTCGGACTCGTCGCCTTCCTTCCGGGCGAGTTGATAGGCCGCGTGCAGGTCGGCGCGGGTGGCCATCAGGTCCTTCTGCGCCTGCGAGGGGTCGGCGGACTTGCAGAGTGGTTCCTCCTCGAGGTGCCAGCCCTCCCGGCACTGCACCATCCGCAACCGGCGTGCCTTGTCCGAGCACGGGCGGCACTGGTCCTCCCGGGTCGACCCGCACGGCACCGGGACGATGTCGACGCGTCCGGTCGTGGTGTCGATCCGGCGCATCGCCAGCGGCCGGACGCAGACGCCGTGGTCCTCGGCGAGCTGGCTCGCGACGTCGTTCGAGAGCGCCAGGAGCGCCTTCTGCGCCCGCGTGAGCTGGTCCTGGTCGACGGTCTCGGTGCGGGTCTCGGTGGTGGTCATGCAGCACCTCCTGCAGGGGATGCGGCCGGCTGTGGGAACGGCAGGACCGGGCGCGGCCCCGGGATCGCCAGCGGCGCCGGGCCGGTGACGAGCCGCTCCAGGTCCTTGATCGCGTCGTCGGGCACCCACGCGGCGCGCACGCGCAGCGGCTCGCGAATGCCTTCGCCGAACAGGTAGCCGACGCCGGCCTCGGACTCGCCGATCCGGTTGGCCCAGGCGCCCCGGTCGTAGGCGTGCTCGCCGAGCACCATTCCCACGTGCGACTTGGTGGCCACCCGCAGGCAGATGCGGCGCGGGAACAGCTCCCTCACCGGGACCGTGTCCTTGGTGGGTTCCTGGACGTAGCCGCGCATCGTGTAGCCGAGTGCCCGGCCCTGGGTGGTGAGCAGGGCGACGCGTTCGGTGATGGCCTCGCGGGTCTTGCGGTCCCTGACGTAGCGCACGAGTGCGCCGATCTCGTCGAACTCCAGCAGTTCGAGGGGGTTCTCCCGGGTGATCGGGACGGTGCGGACCGATCCGGCGTGCTCGCCCTTGCGCGCCTCCATGCCGTCGACGAGCTCGTCGAGCAGTTCCAGGGCGTCCTTGCTGGTGACCGCGTAGCGGTGGAACACGTCCCGGCCGTAGGCCAGCTCCATGCCCTTGGGGTCGATCCCGGAGACCCGCACGAGTCCGTCGCGGATCGCCGGGCCGATGGACACGATGGGTGCCCACATCACCGAGTTCTTCCCGGCGCCGGTGGCGCCGGCGCACAGGGTGTGCCCACCGGCGAGGGGCTGGTGCCAGTCGGTGCCGTACTCGGTGCGCCCGGACCACACCCGCGACAGGTCGACCTCGTCCCCGGTGGCCTGGTGTAGCTCGGCCACATCAAGGCAGGCGACCACGTCGGAGAGCAGGTTGCGGCGCTGGAAGTCGATCGACACGACGTTGGACTCCAGCTCCCGCACCTGACACCGCGCCACACCCCGGGCGACGGCCAGCGCGCGGGCGGCCTCATCGACGTCCTCCGGAGTCTGACCGGGCACCAGCCGCACCCTGACCTCGTCCCACGAGGGCCCGGAGCGCACGCCGAGGATCCGCGGAGTCTGGTCCCGGCGGGGCCGCCGGCGAGAGACGGCGCCGCTACGGCCCAATGGGTTGACGTTCACGACCAGGGCGTGGCGGTCGTCCGAGACGGTCAGGCGGCAAGCGCGGAGCCACCTCGGCATGCGCGGGGCGTAGATGGTCCAGCGCTGCCACCGCGCCCGGATCCGGCGCCCGGCCCACACATCGAACGAGGACACCGAGACCCATCGCCACACGCCAAACCCGGCCACGATCGCGGCGATGGTGACCGCGAGCGAGAGCCAGCCGAGCCAGTGCCACCACGCGATCACAGCGGCCGACGTTCCGACAGTGCGCGGGTGGCGGACCAGCCAGCGCACGCCGAGGTAGGCGCCCTTGATCGCGAGCCAGAGCGCGACGAACACGGCCGCGATCGCAGCCAGGGTCTCCAATGCCTTGGTGACCGCGTGCGCGATCTTGGCCAACATCCAGCAGCCGAGGGCGAGGCCGCCGCCGAGCACGATCATGGTTCCGACGTTCATCGCGAGCCACCTCCGCGCCGGCCGTTCTTGCGTGGGCGGGGTCGTCCCGGGACCTGGTTGAGCGGGACGAGGGTGAGTTGATTGAGGTGATCGGCGCAGCGGCGCCGACGCGGGTCGGGCCGCTCGTGCAGGACCGTCCGGCACACCTCGCACCGGCCCGGGCTCTCGGTGGCGCTCACGCGACACCACCCCCGAGCGTCGAGGCCGGGGCGATGGTCAGCCCGGCTCGATGCAGCGCGGCGCGCTCGTCAGGGGTGGTGCCGCCGTAGACGCCCCATCGGCGTGCCGGGTCCTCGGTGGCCATCACGTCGGCCAGACACGCCGCGCGGACCCGGCAGCGACCGCAGATCCGCCGCGCCGGACGGACCAGGTGCTCCCTGCGGTAGGACACCGGGAAGAACGTCTCCGGGTCGCTGTCCACGCACCCCGCGTCCCGGCGCCACTCCCCCGCACTCATCGGAGCGTGGTGTGCCAGCGGTCCCAGCAGCGCCACAGTCGACACCACCACCGCCGGCACAGCACGCGCGCCCGCGTTCCCGGCGCAAGTGGGATCGGCCGTCCGCAGCGGGCGCATCGCCTGTAGACGCGCACCCCCGGTCACCGCCGTGCCCCGATCGTCGGGACCGTCTCCGCGAGATGCGGGCGGCCGAGGTCAGTGACCCCGAGGGCATCCCAGTTCGACATCGCGCCCGCACAGTCCGAGGTGGGCCGGTCGAGAGCGTGGGCGGTCCAGTCGGCAGCCGTGTCCCGCCAGAACCGGGCATCGTCCGCGGCCTTGCACCGAGCCCGGATCGCGGCGTCGATGTAGACGAACGGGACCGTCCGGTGATCAGTGGCACGCTGGAGCACGGCCCACCATCGGGCCTCGCGGGCGTGCAGCTGCTCCAGCCGCAGTGCGCGAGCCGCTCGCTCCGTCGGGTCGGTCGGCCGCTGGTCGCAGACGGCGAGGATCGCGGTCGTCAGCCGGGCGATGGACTGCGCGGCCAGCCGGACCGCGAGGCCGGCCGGAGTATCGATGTCGGGCGGGGTGTGGGCATGGGTCGGTCGCGAGACGTACATCTAGGATTGGTGTCCTTCCGGATCTCTGCTGCCTGCCAGGGCGAATGCGTGATGCGGGAGACGGAGGGGGGTCCGCTCCAACGGACTCCCCTCCACCCACGTGGGGCGGGATCGGATCAAGCGGCCTCACCGTCCTGGCCGCTCTGCTGCTTGCCCCGGCCGCCGGAGGATGAGCCGTGCCCGCCCGGAGCGCGCATCCCGGTCGCACGGATGCTGTACGCGACCCGGGGCCGGCCGCCGTTCTCGGCGACGTACGGCGTGACGGTCACTCCCTCGAACTCCACCGGGCGGAACGGCAGCCCGGCCGCAGCCTCCGGCGGAACCGGCTGGTGGGTGGCCGCGATCTTCACCACGACCGTCTTGTCCTTGCTCCGCGCCTCCGGGTCGGCGTCGAGCACCGAGACCGACCAGACCGGCAGCCCGGTCTCCTTGTCGAGCTGCTGGACCGGACGGCCCGGCTGCGACTTCTCGAAGTCGCGCACCGGTGCGACCTCGGAGACGACGTAGGCCCCGTGCGGGAACACCTCACCCATCGGGACCGCGAACCTGCTCTTGATGGCCATGTGGCTCACTCCTCCTGGTAGCTCGGCCGGGCCGGGATGGCTCGGCCGCGTCAGCCCGAGGTCAGCGGACTCACTCGCCCGTGTTGCGGACTAACTCGTCCTATAGTCGGGCGACCTAGTCCGGTTGTCAAGGACCAGGAAGTCCTACAACGATGGGAGGGGTGGAGATGTCCGAAGTGATCCGCCAGCGCCGTGCCGCACTGGGCATGTCGCAAGGCGACCTCGCGCGCGCGGCCGGGGTCGACACCCGGCAGATCCGCCGCTACGAGGCAGGAGAGCAGCAACCGCTGCTGTCGGTGGCCGTCACGATTGCCGACGCCCTCGGGATCTCCGTGAGCGAGCTGGCCGGCCGCACCCCGAACCGGGTCACCGTCACCGGCGAGTGGTGGGCGTCCTGGCAGACCACCCGCGACGGTGTCGAGAAGATCGCCACCCAGCCCGTGCACATGCGCCAGGAGGGCGACCTGGTCCACATCGCCGCCACGCAGCGCGGCCTCAGCGCCGAGGAAGGCGGCTACCTCTGGACGGGCGAACTGCGACTCTGGGACAACCAGGTCCTCACAGGCTGGTACGCAGCCTCCGACGGCGCCGTCCGATCCAAAGGAACGATGTTCCTCGCAATGCACCCCCACGGCATCTACATGACCGGCCGATGGGTCGGCCTCGGCTACGACGACGAGGTCATGACCGGCTGGGCGAGCATGGGCAAGACACGCGACGACTCCGAACGTGCAATAACCGAGCTGATCAGCACCCGAGGGGGCACAACATGACGGAACTCTCCGAAGTGGTGATCACCGCGCCCGACCCGGAATGGCTCCGCGATTTCACCCGCAGCCTCGTCGCGGACCGTCTCGCCTCCAGCGTCCACAACTTCACACCGGTGCAGTCAACGTATCGATGGCAAGGTGAGATCCACGATCGCACCGAAGGCCGCGCCTCGCTGCACACACGCCGCGCCCTCATCTCTGAGATCGTCCAACGTGCCAGCGACCTTCACCCGTACCAGGTGCCCGGCATAAGTGCGCGCCCAATTCACGATGGTAACCCCGAGTACCTGCAGTGGATCGAAAATGCAACCCGAGACCCTGCCGAGGCGGGCTGACGATGCCGGACTACGACTATCGCACCTTATCTCCCGACGACTTCGAAACATTTGCATGCGAACTCTTGCGAGCCCACTACAACGTCGAGTTTAAATGCTTCCGTCGCAGTCCGGACGGTGGAATTGATCTATTGGCAACGACCGAGTCCGGGCGATTTATCGTACAGTGCAAGCACTACTTCAATTCACGTTTTTCCGATCTGCGACGTGCTGCACGCGCAGAGAAGCAGAAGATGGACGTCCAGCAACCTAATCAGTATTTGTTTGTCACAACGCAAGATCTGACGCTCACCCAACAGCTTGAGCTGGCAGATGACCTCGCCCCGTGGGTCGATAATGTGAACAACATCGTCGCAATGCGGGACCTGAACACGATGCTTTCTCAGCATCCTGGCGTCGAACAGGCGAACTTCAAGCTCTGGATGGCATCCAGCGCCGTCCTCAGTCAGATTGTCCAGTCGGGCCTGTGGTTTCGAAGTGAAGCTCTCCTAGAAGAGATTCAGGATCGAGTCCAGCGGTTCGTATCGAACGATGGATATTCACGCGCTCGTGCAATGCTCGACGATAAGCACGTGTGCGTCATCACCGGCACACCCGGTGTCGGAAAGAGCATGATCGCTGACATGCTTTCGCTCACCCATTGGTATGACGGATGGCAGGTAGTCACTCTCGAATCGCACGAGATCTCCCGTTGTTGGGATGCGTGGAACAAGGAGACCAAGCAGCTATTCTATTTGGATGACGTGTTCGGCCAGACCGACCTGCAGGAGAGACTGGGGCGAGACAGCGGGCCCCACCTAGCTCGTCTCATCGATCGCGCGTCTCGCGCCGCAACAAAACGAGTTGTCGTTACCAGCCGCACACACATACTCCGTGACGCCGAGATGCGCGATGAGAGAATCGAGCGATCACGGATCGCCGCTCGCGAGTGCGTTGTTCAGTTGTCGGACTACAGCGTAATGCAGAAGGCTCGAATTCTCTACAATCACGTATATTTTGGCGACCTCAATCGCGATGTTGTTCGAGAATTCGTTCAGAGTCGGCGATACCTCCAGATTGTGAGACACCGTAACTTCACTCCGCGGCTCATTGAGCAATCTATTCTGCAACATGCAATCGACGACCAGAGTGGGAGCCTCGATGAGCGACTCACCACGGTACTAGAACGTCCAGTTCTGCTGTGGGGAAACAGCTTTCGCGAATCACTAGATGAGCTATCTCGTAGGATCCTAATGCACGTCGCAATGCATCAGACCCGTGGAGCGGGTATTTACAACCTCCGACGGGCCGTGTCAGATGACAGCACGCCAATTGCCTTCACAAATGCGATCAAGCGCCTTGAAGGTAGTTGGATTCGAGTCTTACAGGAGCCAGGCGACCAGATGCCGCTGGTTCGCTTCCATGACCCGAGCTGCAGAGATTTCGTTCTTGCGTTTCTCGATTCCCAGCCTGAGTACATCATGGACTTGCTTAGGCGCTCCGAGTCTATAGAATCGCCGACGGTCGTATTGCGATATGCGTTAGCTCGAACTTCTCAGGACAGCAGAAAGTACCCTAGGATCTGGGAAGCTATCTCCGCGAATCTTCCGGAAATTGGCCACCTGATTACTCGCGCCTGGGAGCAGCGCAGCAAGCGCCCGGGCGACGAGGAGATCGACGACCTCAGCTACCTCCTGTCGGCGAGTCAGCACTTTGAACTCGGGCTAACTCAATGGATCGTCGACCATGCTCTCGAAATCTCACTCCCGGATGAGGCAGACCTAAGCGCAGATGCACTCGACCTTCTCAGCGAAATAGGCAATAGGGAGTCGCCTCTCAGGCCCGCAGAGACCTCCAACCTTGTTCTGATTTTCCGCGCCGTCGCTAGCGCGCTAGCAATGGAGGGCAACAGCAAATGGACCGACCTGAACTCCGCTCTCGCGTCGGTGCGAGAAGAACTGACCGATGAACAGTATCGTCAATGCTATGACACCATAGCTTCCCACTTTGGCACGTGGCTCGACGGCGAGATTGACGGAATAGTCGATAACGCGACGAGCGCACAAGAAGCGCGAGACTGGATTTCAGAAGCCGAGACCGAAGCGCACCGATTGTTCGGATCCGAACGATTCTCATTCGAGTTTGAAAACTTCGAGCAGAAGGTTACGGAGAAGTTCGAAGAATTCGATGGCGCTGGATACCTCGCAGAGTACGGCGACAGGAGCAGCAGCGGCAGCACATCAGCTAGCTTGCTGGAACGCATCACTGAAGCGCGCGACGCGCCCCGGATAGCTGGCCCTGACGAGGCGATCGACAGCCTGTTTCGCCCACTTCAGTAAGAACCCAACTGTCACCCTACGACCAACTAGCCTGCCGAATCTACCTCTATGAGATCAAGAGCGCCGCCTTCGGCGGCGCGCGGGCCGGCCACGCCGGCCCGCCGGCTTCGCTCCCTCTACCTCCGGCCCGGTCGCGGCCGTCGGTCCGGCTACCCGGCCCGCGCCGCTCAGGGCCGCCCTGACTCCTGCCAGCAGCGGAGGTGATTCCGGATGCCCTGCCGCACCGACACCTCCCGAAGCGGTTCGCCGCAGTATCGGCACGCACTCGTGTGATCGAGCGCGAGGTACCGCGTCTCCACCCGGCCACGCTGCTGCGGGATCAGTGCCGTCAACCGACGCTCGACGTCCGCCGTGCATGGTCCGATCGGTCCGACCTCGTCGTGCTCGCTCGCACCTCGGGCAACCGGATCCGGGTCGATGAACGTCCCTGCCGTCATCTCAGCGAACCGAGCGGCGTCCTTCGCCCTGACCATGTACGTGGCCTTGATCCGCCTGACGCCGACCGAGACCTCGATCGGAAGAAGGCCACCGTCCGGTGCTTGCTCTGCTACGTCATCGACGCTGTAGCCACCGAGGGGGAAGAACTTCGGGTGCCACTCTCCACACGGGCGGGGGCGCTTTGTGTGAGGGCACACACCGCCGAACCCCTGCGCCGTGGTGTCTTGGAACCAGGGACGTGCGCACTTGAACTCGTGCAGCTGCCGCAGCCCGTTGACGACGGTCCACGAGCCGCGCGGGGCGAAACCGTGCGGGAGTTCGTTGGTCAGGACCGTCGGCACGCGGTACGCCCACTTCGGCGGTCCGTCTGGCCTGTCCCCCGACCAGAGCCTCGTGATACCGCTTCGCGCTGCCTTGAATGTCCTCGCCTTCGCGGTCTGCTCGCTCATGCCACTGTGCTGGACTTCAACGCCAACCTTGACGGACCCTTCGATCAGTACATCGACCGTCGCCCCCGGGATCGTCTTCTCCGGCTCGACCGAGTGTCCAGCGTCGGAGCCCGCTCGCATCCAGTAGTCCTGCTGCCAGCGGTGCTGGTCCGTCATGCGGCTGGCCTTATGTTCGCCCAACGTGGCGTCGAAGTGAGCCAAGATCCACCGCTTGTATTCATCCAGACGGAGATAGACCCAGGCGCCGTGAAACGGCTGTCCCGGCTGGTCGTGCTCTCGACACTCCAGCACGTACCGACCGCCGATCGGACGGTCTCCCGAGGTGGTCTTGTGATGCAGCTCCGCCAGCAACTCAGCCATCTCCGGCTCAGCCGCTCGCTCGAGATCGATCTCCCTGCCAGAACCCACCTCTGTGGCGCGTATGGCCACGGGCACCTCCAGGCGAACCGGTTGCCCACCCCAAGCGATGAGCAGTCACCTACTAGTGAAGCACCCGCCTCCGACAGTTCCGACGCGTACGACCGCCACCCCCTCGGCCGAGGAGTGTCCACGCCGCAGAGTCGGCCACAAGGGCGCCTGACGGCGTCGCTGACGCGATGGCTGGCGCCACCCTTGCCCCCGCCTCTGCGACGAGCAGCGCGGCCAGGACGAGGGCGATGCCGGGAGAATGGCCACCAAGATCAACCCCCGGGCCGTGGCTGGGCCGTCGGGCGTTGCAGAGCGTCGAGAACTCGCAAGAGGCCGCGAGAGCGTCTTGCCTGGTCAACGCACATGCCGCGCTCCCCCACCGCAGTCGAGGGAGAGCGGGGCGGACGAGCCGGTCTGTAAGCCGGATCCTGTTCCCGGGCACCTCACGGTGCACCGTTCGGCGACCATCCATCTCGGCCTGCCGTCGCCGGCAGGCTCCAGCGGTCCACCCGCAGGCATCGGGCGGGCCACCCTCGAACGCCTGCGCAGCCACGCGCGTGCGCGACCTCTTGACCTTGCTCCGGGTGGGGTTTACCGAGCCACCCCGGTCGCCCGGGGTGCTGGTGGTCTCTTACACCACCGTTTCACCCTTACCTCCGGGCGAGCCCGGAGGCGGTCTGTTTTCTGTGGCACTGTCCCGCGGGTCACCCCGGGTTGCCGTTGGCAACCACCCTGCCCTGTGGAGTCCGGACTTTCCTCGGCGGGACCCGGGGGCCCCGACGCGGCCGCCCGACCGACTCGTCCGCGCGTTCGAGGATAGCCGCCGCGCGTGGTCGGCCGGCGACCCGCTCCCCCGCCGACATGTAGCCCCAGCGCGAATTGTCGATCTCCACGGAACCCTCGGCTGCATCTCGGCGGCGGGGGTGGGACCGAGGGCGCGGCGCGAGCAGGGGTCAGGTCCCGCAGAACGTCACGAACGGCGGGGCATCCGGCCCGGCGGGCTCGGCGTACCGCTCGTACCCGGGGCGCTCCTCGTACGGGTGCCCCAGCACCTGCAGCAGCCACTGGACGGGTTCGAGGTCACCGTCGGCGACGGCGGCACCGAGCGCCTCCTCGACCAGGTGGTTGCGCGGGACGTAGATCGGGTTGACCCGGTCCATGGCGGCGCCGTCCGGGCCGGCGGCCCGCCAGGACGCCAGCCAGTCGTCGGCGGCGGTGGACGGGTCGTCGAACAGCGCGCGGACCGGGCCGGCGTCGCCGCGGGCCGCCGTCGACAGCCGGCGGAAGAACAGCGTGTGGTCGGGCTTCTGCTCGGCGAGCAGCCGGGCGAGGTCCTCCAGCATCGGCCCCGCGGCGAACCCGGCGGGCAGGCCGAGCTTGGTGCGGTAGCCGTCGTCGCGGGCGGACAGGTACAGCTCGGCGAAGCCCTCCAGGACCTCGGTGGCGAGCCGGACCGCCTCGTCCCGGTCGTCGTCCAGCAGCGGCAGCAGGGCCTCGCCGAACCGGGCCAGGTTCCACTGGGCGATCCCGGGCTGGTTGCCGTAGGCGTACCGGCCGCCGTGGTCGATGGAGCTGTAGACGGCGGCGGGGTCGTGCGCGTCGAGGAATGCGCACGGGCCGTAGTCGATCGTCTCGCCGGAGATCGTCATGTTGTCGGTGTTCATGACGCCGTGCACGAAGCCGAGGTGCATCCACTGCGCGATCAGCGTGGCCTGCACCTCGACGACCCGGCGGAAGAGCTCCAGGTACGGGTTCGCGGCCCCGGCGCAGGACGGGTGGTGGCGGGCGATCGCGTGGTCGGCCAGCCGGCGCAGCACGTCGGCGTCGCCGGTGGAGGCCGCGAACTGGAACGTCCCGACCCGCAGGTGGCTGGCCGCCGTCCGGGCCAGGACCGCCCCCGGCTCCGGACCGCGGTCACGCAGCACGTGCTCGCCGGTCGTGACGACCGCCAGCGACCGGGTGGTGGGCACGCCGAGCGCGTGCATGGCCTCGGACACGACGTACTCGCGCAGCATCGGCCCGAGCGGGGCCTTGCCGTCGCCGCCGCGGGCGAACGGCGTCCGCCCCGACCCTTTCAGGTGCAGGTCGCGCCGCTCCCCGGTCGGGGTGACGAGCTCGCCGACGAGCAGCGCGCGGCCGTCGCCGAGCCGGGGTGCGTAGCCGCCGAACTGGTGCCCGGCGTAGGCCTGGGCGACCGTCGTCGCGGACTCCGGCACCGCGGTCCCGGTGAGCAGTCCGAGCCCCTCGGGCGAGCGCAGCACCGCCGGGTCGAGGCCCAGCTCGCGGGCCAGGGCGTCGTTGACCAGCACCGTCCGCGGCTCCGGGACCCGGGCTCCCTGCCACGGCACGTACAGGCCCTCCAGGTCGCGGACGAAGGTGTTCTCGAACGCGATCTCGGTGGCTGCCGTCATGCCTCCAGGCTACGGACCGGACGGCGACGCGGCCCGTTCACAGCATCTGCAACGGCCGGGCCCGGTCCGGCGGCGGGAACGCGCGGTCCAGCGCGGCGAGGTCGTCGGCGGTCAGGGCGAGCCCGGCGGCGGCCCGGTTCTCCTCGACGTGCGCGGTGCCGGTGGCCTTCGGGATGGCGAGGACGTCACCGTCGCGCAGCACCCAGGCCAGCGCGACCTGGGCGGCCGTCGCACCGTGGGCCGCGGCGACGGCGTCGAGCGCGGGGTGGCCGAGCAGCCGTCCCTGCTCGATCGGCGAGTACGCGGTCACCGGGATGCCGCGCTCGCGCAGCCACGGCAGCAGGTCCCACTCCGGGCCGCGGCGGGTGAGGTTGTAGAGGATCTGGTCGGTGGCCGCGCCCGGATCGATCGCGGCGAGCTCGGCCATGTCCGCGGCGTCGAGGTTGCTGACGCCCCAGTTCCGGATCTTCCCGGCGTCGCGCAGCTCGTGGAACGCGGCGACGGTCTCGTCGAGCGGGTGCCCGCCGCGCCAGTGCAGCAGGTAGAGGTCGATCCGGTCGGTGCCCAGCCGGCGCAGCGCGCGCTCGGCGGCCTCGACGGTCCCGGCCCGGGAGGCGTCCCACGGCAGCACCTTGTCGACCAGGAAGATCTCGTCGCGCCGGTCCCCCAGCGCCGCGCCGACGAGCTCCTCGGCACCCCCGTCGGCGTACATCTCGGCGGTGTCGACGACGGTCATGCCCAGGTCGACGCCGTGGCGCAGCGCGGCGATCTCGTCGGCCCGGCGGGCCGGGTCCTCGGCGTAACCCCAGGTGCCCTGGCCGAGCGCGGGGACCCGCTCGCCCCCGGGCAGGACGACGGTGGGGAGCTCGGCCCGGCTCACCGGTCCGCTCCGTCCACGGTCGCCCCCGCCGGCTCGGGCGTCACCGGACGGCGGGACCAGTACCCGGCCAGTGCCGCACCGGACACGTTGTGCCACACCGAGAAGACTGCGCCGGGCAGCGCCGCGGCCGGGCCGAAGTGCACGGTGCCCAGTGTCGCGGCGAGCCCCGAGTTCTGCATGCCGACCTCGATGGACACCGCCCGCGCGGCACCGAGGTCGAGCCGGAACGCCCGGGCCACGCCGTACCCGAGTGCCAGTCCGGCGAGGTTGTGCACGGCGACCACCGCGGCGATCGCGAGACCGGCGGTGAGCAGCGAGTCCGCGGACCCGGCGACGACGGCGAGCACCACTGCCGTGATCCCCAGTACCGACACCAGCGGCAGCGCGGGCGTCACCCGGTCGACGAACCCGCCCGCCCAGCGGCGCAGCAGGAAGCCGAGGACCACCGGCACCAGCACGACCTGCACGATCGACAGGAACAGGCTGCCCGGCGAGACCGGCAGGAACCGGCCGGCGAGCAGCAGCACGAGCAGCGGTGTCAGCAGCGGTGCGACGAGCGTGGACACCGAGGTCATCGCCACCGACAGCGCCACGTCGCCGCGGGCGAGGAAGACCATGACGTTCGACGCCGTCCCGCCCGGGGCGCACGCCACCAGGATCACGCCCACCGCGATCTCCGGGGGCAGGTCGACGAGGACGGTGAGCAGCCAGCCGAGCGACGGCATGACGACGTACTGGGCGCACAGCCCGATCGCGAAGGCCTGCGGACGGCGCGCGATGTAGGCGAAGTCGACCGGCCGCAGCGTCATGCCCATCCCGAGCATGATCACGGCGAGCAGCCACGGCACCGCCGACGTCCAGCCCTCGAACGCCCCCGGGACGGCCAGTGCCACCGCCCCCGCGACCAGGACGATGACCGGGAACCATCGCCCGACCACGTCGCCCACCTGCTGGACCCGCTGCATCGCACCCACACGGGCACTCTTGCACCGGCCCCGGTGCCGCGGGCACACCGGGTGTCCGGATCGCGGGACGGACCTCGCGGGTTACGGTCCGGTGGTGATCGACCTGTCGCAGCCGTGGGCACTGGTCTTCCTGCTCGTCGCCGGGCTGTTCGCGGGCGCGGTGAACGCGGTCGCGGGCGGCGGATCGCTGCTGGTGTTCCCGGCCCTGCTCGCGGTCGGGTTCCCGCCGCTGACCGCGAACGTCACCAACTCGGTCGCGCAGTGGCCCGGGTACGCCGGCATCGTCCTCGGTGCCCGCCGGGACCTGCCCGGCCAGGGCCACCGGATCGTGGGCACGGCGATCGCCGCCGCGCTCGGCGCGGGGATCGGGTGCGCGTTGCTGCTGGTGCTGCCGGCGGCGGTGTTCGACGCCGTCGTCCCGGCCCTGGTCATCCTGGCCAGCCTGACGATGGCGGTCGGGCCGTACCTCAAGCGGTGGATCGGGGATCCCGCGGTCGCGGAGCGGGACCGCACGCCCGCGCTGCTGGTGGCGGTGTTCCTCGCCGCGATCTACGGCGGCTACTTCGGCGGTGCGCTCGGCGTCGTCCTGATCTCCACGCTCGCGCTGTTCGCGCACGACGAGCTGCGCCGGCTCAACGCGCTCAAGGGTGTGCTGTCGGTCGTGGTCGCGACGGTGACGGTGGCGGTCTTCGCGATCGGGGCCCCGGTCGACTGGCTCGCGGTGGCCCTGCTGGCGCCGACGACGCTGGCCGGCGGCTACCTCGGCGCGCTCCTCGCGCGGCGGATGCCGGCGAACCTGCTGCGCTGGACGGTCGTGCTGCTCGGGATCGCGGTCGGCATCGCGCTGTTCCTGCAGTGACGGCCCTGCGGTGACGGTCGTGCGGTGACGCCCCGCGTCCGACCGCGCGCGACTGGACGCTCACCTGTTCGCCGTTCGCTCACGGGTTCGGCCGTCGCTCGCGGGATCGGGTGAGTGTTGTCCGGTTCGGTGAGCGTCTGTGGGGCGACGGACGAATGGCCTGCGACAGGCGAAGTGACCCGCGACGGGCGAATGGCCCGCGACGGCGACTGGGCTCCGACATGCGAATGGCCTCAGACGTGCGACGGCCCGCCCTGCGGGAGCGCCGGGCGGGCCGTCGTCGGGCCGGGATCGCCGGATCAGAACTCGTGGGCCATGTCGTGGCCGAGGTCGGTGTCCGGGTCGGGCTCTCGGACGGGAGCCCCGATCGGGCGAGACGTACCCCGTCGCTGCTGCGGCATCCGCGCGACCACCTTCATCTCGTGGGCCAGGTCGTAGCCGTAATCGTGATCGTCGGACTGCGCACCGGACATCGCCGTCTCCGTTCCCCGCACCAATGAGACTCACGCTCCGTACGCGAACTGCCCCGTACGGTGCCCATCGATCATCACCCGGGCCGGGAGGCCGGACAACAGTACGCAGTGGACGACCCCCGTTCGGGGCATGACAGGATCGATTCAGCGGGCGATCGGTGCCGGCACCGGGCAGCCGGAGACGCACCGGCTCGCCCCTGCCGAGCGGGACCGCGCTGATCGATCGCGGCACCACCGCCGAGTTGCACGACGTCGCCCCACCCCGCGGCACGATCGTGCAGATCGACTCCCGCGGAGGCGGCCGAGACTCGCGAAGGCGCCCTGCCCGTGGCGCAGCCGCGCTGATCGAACCTGGCGAAGTACCCGACACGCACGAAATCGCCCGCCGCAGGGCAACGTCGTGCAGATCGACCCCAACATTTGTGCTCGACACGCACGAAACCGCCCCGGCGAGGGCCAGACCGTGCAGATCGACCCCAGCGTCGCGCTCGACGCGCACGAAATCGCCCACCTCAGGGCGACACCGTGCAGATCGATCCGCATGCAGCACTCGACACGCACGAAACCGCCCCACCTGGGGCGAGACCGCGCAAATCGAACCCCCGCCTCGCGCTCGACACGCACCAAATCGCCCCGGCGAGGGCGAGACCGCGCAGATCGACCCGGCGCGGCGTTCGAGAGGCACGGTGGCGCCCGCCCGGGTGCCGGGCAGGGAGACCCGGCCCGCGGTCCGCCGACCGCGTCACGATCCTCGGCGCGCAGGGCGCGGCCCCGTCACCCCAGGTAGGAGGTGTCGTTCACCAGCCGCACCGAGGCCCCGCCGTCCGGGTAGAAGTCGGCGACGCTGGTGCAGGCCAGGTCCAGGTGCATCCGGAACAGCACCTCGTCGCCCGCGCCGAGCGCCTCCCGCAACATGAGCTTGATCGGCGTCACGTGGCTGACGACGATCACCGTCTCCCCGGGGAACTCCTCGACGATCCGGCGCAGCTCGGCCCCGACCCGCTCCCCCACCGACCGGAAGCTCTCCCCGCCGGGCGGCTCGACGTCGGCCGAGCCGAGCCAGCGGCCGTGCAGCTCCGGGTCCCGCTCGCGGGCCTCGGCGAAGGTGAGCCCCTCCCAGCCGCCGAAGTCGGTCTCGATCAACCCGTCCCGGACCTGCAGCGGTGCCCCGGTCGTCTCGGCGACGGCGGCGGCGGTCTGCCGGGCCCGGCGCAGCGGCGACGACAGCACCGCGGCCGGTGTCACCCCCTGCTTCCGCAGCCGTGCGGCGAGCGCCCGGGCCGCCGCGGCGGCCTGCTGTTGTCCGGTCTCGTTCAGCTCCGGGTCGCCGTGCCCGGAGTAGCGGCGCTCGATCGACAGGGCGGTCTGGCCGTGCCGCAGCAGGATCATCCGGACCGGCGTGCCTGCCTGGCCGGTCCAGGCCGCGGCGGCGGCCGCGGAGCCGTCCTGCGCGGCGGCGACCTCGGCCTGCTCGGTCGGCGGCGCGGTGGGTTTCGGCGCCGGACCGGCCGCCGCCGCGACGACCGGGCTCGACTCGCCGTCCATCGCCTTGTTGGCCAGGGCGTCGGCGCGGGCGTTGTCGGCCCGCGGGATCCAGGTGAAGCCGACGTGGTCGAACCCGGACACCAGCGCGCGGGCGGTGTCGGCGAGCTCCCGCAACGCCTCGTTCTTGATCTTCCAGCGGCCGCTCATCTGCTCGATGACCAGCTTCGAGTCCATCCGGGCGTCGACCTCGGTGGCCCCCAGGTCGCGGGCCGCGGTCAGGCCGGCGATCAGCCCCCGGTACTCGGCGACGTTGTTGGTGGCCGTGCCCAGCCCGTCGTACACCTCGGCGAGCACCTGGCGGCCCGCGGCGTCGAGCACGACGGCGCCGTAGCCGGCCGCGCCCGGGTTGCCGCGCGAGCCGCCGTCCGCCTCCACGACCAGCTTCACTGCCCACGCACCAGAATCGCGCCGCACTCCTCGCAGTGGACGACGTCGTCGGCCGCCGCGCCGCGGACCTGGCTGAGGAAGGTCCGGTCCAGCTCCAGCCGGCACGCCCCGCACCGGGACTCGCGCAGCGCCCCGGCCGCGACCTGGCCGCGGCCCCGGATCCGCTCGTACTCGGTCAGCAGCTCCGCGGGGATCGCGCCCACCAGCTCGTCGCGGGCGCGGTCGCGGCCGGCCCGGGCGGCGTCGAGGTCGGCCTCGGCCGTGTCGCGCCGACCGGTCAGCTCGGTGACCTCCTCCTCGGCGGCCGCCAGCTCGCCGCGGGCGTGGTCGAGCTCGACGCCGACGGCCTCACGCTCCTCCATGAGCCCGAGCTGCTCGTCCTCCAGCACGCCCTGCCGGCGGGCCAGGGTGTCCAGCTCGTGCTGCAGCTCGGTCGCCTGCTTGGCGCCGACACCGGACCCGGCCAGCAGCGACCGGTCGCGTTCGGTGCGGGAGCGGACGCCGTCGACGTCACGCTCCAGCCGGGCGATGTCCCGGTCCAGGTCGTGGGCCCGGGTCTCGGCCCGGACCACCGCGTCGTGCGCCTTCCGGACCCGCTGCTCTGCCTCGGCGAGGCGCTGGTGCTCGGGCAGGTTCTTCCGCTGGTGGGCGAGCCGGCCGAGCTCGGCGTCGACCTCGGCCAGCTGGAGGAGCTTCGCCTGCACCGTGGGGTCGGCCTTCATGAACTCGCCTCCGGATCGGGTGATGTCGCAGCGGTCGTCCAGGGGTCGGTGCGCCGGCGGGACACCGACACCGCGACGCTACCGCCGAGCTCCGCGCGCACGACGCCGGCCGCCTGCCCGCACCACGGCCACTCCGACGCCCAGTGCGCGACGTCGACCAGCGCCGGCGCCGGGCCGCCGGGGCCGGTCCCGGCCAGCGCGTGCTCGGACGCCGGGTGGTGGCGCAGGTCGGCGGTGACGTAGGCGTCGACGCCGGCCCGGGCGGCGGACCCGAGCGCCGAGTCCCCGGCTCCCCCGCACACCGCGACCCGCCGGATCGCCCGGTCCGGGTCGCCGGCCCCGCGCACGCCCCACGCGGTGGCGGGCAGCGCCCGCGCCACCCGCTCGGTGAACGCGGAGAACGGTTCCGGGGCCGGCAGCGTCCCGACCCGCCCGAGCCCGCGCGACGACGGCAGCGGCGCCATCTCCAGCAGGTCGAACGCGGGCTCCTCGTAGGGGTGCGCGGCCCGCAGCGCGGCGACGACCGCGCCGCGCCGCGCCCGCGGCAGCACCATCTCCAGGCGGGTCTCCGCGACCCGCTCCAGCTTGCCGATCTCGCCGATCGCCGGGGCGGCGCCGTCGAGCGGCAGGAACTGTCCGGTGCCGGCGGAGGCGAACGAGCAGTGCGAGTAGTTGCCGACGTTCCCGGCGCCCGCCTCGGCCAGCGCGGCGTGCACCTGGGCGATCGCCGGCCCGACCGGCACGAACGTGACGATCTTGTCCAGGGCCGGGCCGGGTTCCGGTTCGAGCGGGCCGTCGACCTGCAGGCCGAGCGCGCCGGCGAGCGCGTCGGACACGCCGGGGTCGGCGAGGTCGGCGTTGGTGTGCGCGGTGAACAGCGCGACCCCGTGCCGGATCAGCCGGTGCAGCAGCGCGCCCTTGGGGGTGTCGGCGCCGACGCCGTGCACCCCGCGCAGCAGCAGCGGGTGGTGGGTGACGAGCAGTCGGGCGCCCGCACCGATCGCCTCGTCCGCCGTCTCCGGGGTCGGGTCGACGGCGAACAGCACCCGGTCGACCTCCTCGGCCGGGTCGCCGCAGACCAGCCCGACGGCGTCCCAGTCCATCGCGAGGTCCGGCGGGTAGGCGGCCTCGAGCACGCCCACGACGTCCGCGACGGTGGTCATGCGACCACCGCCAGCGCGCGCAGGGCCGCGTCGAGCTCGTCGACGAGCCGGCGGGCGACCTCCGGGGCGCGCACCGCGACCCGGATGTGGTCCGGGCCGAGCCCGGGGAAGGTGTCGCCGCGGCGGACCGCGAGGCCGGCCTCGCGCAGCAGCCGCCGCACGTCGGGGCCGGTGCCGTCGGGCAGGTGCAGCAGCAGGAACGGCGCCGTCCCCGGCTGGACGGCGACCTCCTCGATCGCCGACAGCGCGGCGACCATGGAGGCGCGGTGCGCGGCGAGCTCGCGGGCCCGCTGGTCGGCCGCCGACAGCGCCTCCGGCTCGCAGCAGGCGACGATCGCCTCGAGCGCGGGCGTCGACACCGGCCACGGCGGGCGCGGCGCGGCGAGCCGCGCGAGCAGCCCCGGGGCGCCGAGCGCGTAGCCGGCGCGCAGCCCGGCGAGCGCCCACGTCTTGGTCAGCGAGCGGAACACCAGCAGGCCGGGCAACCCCTCGTCCCCGGCCAGGCTCTCCGGCTCGCCCGGGACGGCATCGGCGAACGCCTCGTCGACCAGCAGGACGCGGCCCGGCCGGGCGAGCGCGCGGACGTCGCCGGCCGGGTGCAGCACGCCGGTCGGGTTCGTCGGGTTCCCGACGACCACCAGGTCGGCCTCGTCGGGCACCGCCCCCGGATCGAGGACGTGGCCGGCGGCCGGGTCGGTGAGGACCCGGGTCACCGGGACCCCCGCCGCCCGCAGCGCGGCCTCCGGCTCGGTGAACCCGGGGTGGACGACCGCGGCCAACCGCGGACGCAGCGCCGGGAGCAGCGCGAAGCCCTCCGCGCTGCCGGCCAGCGGCAGGACCTGCTCCGGGGTGCGGCCGTGCCGGGCGGCGACCGTGGCCCGGGCCCGGGCGTCGTGGTCGGCGCGCGGGTAGCGGCCGAGCCCGTCGAGGGTGGCGGCGAGGCGGTCCCGCAGCCACGACGGCGGGCCGTCGCCGACGACGTTGACCGCGAAGTCGACGAGACCGTCGGACGCCTCGCTGTCACCGTGGTGGCGCAGGTCGTGCGCACCCGGGCCACCGGACCCGCGACCGGCCGGAGCGTGATCGAACGGCATCCGGTCACCCTACGGCGGGGGTGCGACGCGCCCCGCACCACCCGAAGCGTGCGCCGACAAGGGACAATGGCCGCGTCACCGTCGACGTCCGCGCCCGCTCCCCGCTCTGGAAGGACCATCACCGTGAACGTCGTGTTCGTCTGTAGCGGCAACATCTGCCGCTCGCCGATCGCCGAGAAGATGCTGGCCGCCGAGGTGGAGGCCGTCGGGCTGTCCGACCGGGTCCGGGTGACCAGCGCCGGGACCGGGCACTGGCACATCGGCGCGCCGATGGACCCGCGCGCCGCCGAGGTGCTCTCCGGGCGCGGCTTCGACATCACCCACAGCGCCCGCCAGGTCGACGCGGAGATCCTCGCCGCGGACCTGCTCGTCGCACTCGACTCCGGTCACCTGCGGTCGCTGCAGTGTTCGGTGCCGGATCCGAAACGGGTCCGGCTGCTGCGCTCGTTCGACCCGGACGCCGCCGAGGGTGCCGAGGTCCCCGACCCGTACTACGGCGGCCCCGACGGTTTCGACGAGGTCTACGAGATGATCGTCGCCGCGCTGCCCGGCCTCGTCGAGTACGTGAAGCGCCACGCGTGAAACCCGCCGACGTCGCCCGGCTGACCGGCCGCGCCGTCGTCGCGGAGCTCGGCGGCCGGCCACCCCGGTTCGCGCTGGACGGCGGCGCGACCGTCGTCGTGAAGGACGGTGCCGCCGACCCCGGCTCGGTCCGCGCGGAGGCGGCCGGGCTGCGCTGGCTGGCGGTCCCCGGCGGCCCGCCCGTCCCCGCGGTGTACGGGCACGACGACGCCGTGCTGGTCACCGGCGCGGTCCCGGCCGGCCGGCCCACCGCGGCGGCGGCCCGGGAGTTCGGGCGCCGGCTGGCCGTGCTGCACGCGGCCGGCGCCGACGCGTTCGGCGCGCCGCCGCCGGACGGCCCGGAACGGGCCTGGATCGGCCGCACCGGCATGCGCAACCGCCCGCACGGCGGCCCCTGGGGCGACTGGTTCGCCGCCGACCGGGTGCTGCCCTACCTGCGGACCGCCCGCGACCGAGGCACGCTCACCCGTGACGACGCCGCCGTGATCGAGCAGGTGTGCGACAGGATCGGCGACCTCGCCGGCCCGGAGGAGCCGCCGGCCCGGCTGCACGGCGACCTGTGGTCGGGGAACGTGCTGTGGTCCACCGAGGGCCCCACGGGCGGCTCGGCCTGGCTGATCGACCCGGCCGCACACGGCGGGCACCGCGAGTCCGACCTGGCGATGCTGGAGCTGTTCGGGCTCCCGCACCTGGACACCGTGCTGGCCGCCTACGACGAGGCCGCCCCGCTCGCCGACGGCTGGCCCGGCCGCGTCCCCCTGCACCAGCTGTTCCCGCTGCTGGTGCACACCGTCCTGTTCGGCGGCGGGTACGCCGGCCGGGCCGTCGCCGCCGCCCGGGCCGCGCTCGCTCAGTAGGCCCCGTGCGGGCCGCGCAGCGGGAACCCGGACGACCCGTCGGCGTGCAGCTTCACCCCGAGCACCTGGTGGAGCTGGATGTTGTTCATCTCGAACCCGAGCCGGGACGCGGCCATGTAGAGCCGCCACACCCGGGCCCGCCCGAGGCCGACCTCGGCGACCGCGTCGGTCCAGTTCCGCTCCAGGTTGGCACCCCAGTCGCGCAGGGTCAGCGCGTAGTGCTCGCGCAGGTTCTCCTCGTGCCGGATCTCGAACCCGGCCTGGTTCATCGCCGTCACGATCGTGCCGACCGGCTCCAGCTCGCCGTCCGGGAAGACGTAGCGGTGGATGAACGGGTCGGTGTGCCGGTGATCGGGCCGGTACGGCTGGGTGATGCAGTGGTTGAGCATGCGCCCGCCGGGACGGAGCTTGGCCAGCATCGACCGGAAGTAGCTGCCGAGGTGGGCCTTGCCGATGTGCTCGGTGAGCCCGATCGAGGAGACGGCGTCGTAGACCCCGTCCGGGACGTCGCGGTAGTCGAGGTGGCGCACCTCGGCGAGCGAGCCGAGCCCCTGCCGCTCGATCTCCGCCTGCGCCCACGCCGCCTGCTCCCGGGACAGCGTGACGCCGAGCGCCCGCACGCCGTGCTCGGCGGCGGCGTGCCGCACCATGCCGCCCCACCCGCAGCCGACGTCGAGCAGGCGCATCCCCGGTTTCAGGTCCAGCTTGTCCGCGACCAGCGCGTACTTGTTCGCCTGCGCCTGTTCCAGGGTCGCGTCGGCGTCCGGGTACGCGGCGCAGGTGTAGGTCATCGACGGGCCGAGCACGAACTCGTAGAACCGGTTCGACACGTCGTAGTGGTGCGCGATCGCCTGCGAGTCGCGGCGCTTCGAGTGCAGCAGCCCCCGCGGCCGTGCCTCCAGGTCCGGCGGCGGCATCCGGTGCTCCCGCCAGTACGGCAGCAGCCGCCGGGCCAGCCACAGCTGCTCCTTGCGCGGGATCGAGTGCAGGGTCACCTCGGCCATCGCGCGCAGCCCGGTGTAGAGGTCACCGTCGACGTCGATCTCCTCGGTGACGTAGGCCCGCGCCAGCCCCAGCGAGCCGGGGGCGCTGACCAGCCGCGCCAGCGCCCGCGGCGACCGGACCTTCACCGTCACCGGCGCGCCGGACGGCCCGCTGCTCGACCCGTCGAACGCCTCCACCCGCAGTTCGGGCGACCGCCCGATCACCCGGGACAGGATCCCGGCGACCGGCTCGGTCGTCACCGTCCGTTGTTCCAGTACTCCCGTCATCGCCGAACCACCCTTGTCGAACGGACCGGCCTAGCGACCGGTCACCTTGCGGTACAGGTCGGGCGCCCGCCCGTCGGGGTCGTACCGCTCCTTCACCGCCCGGTACGCCGCGCCGTTGTAGTGCGCCCAGAACTCGTCCTCGTCGTAGTGCACGGTCGAGTACAGCGACTTGTGGCCGCCGAGGTCCGCGACGGCGGCCTCGACCAGCCGGTTGTGTGCCCACCGGTCGCCGGGCCGCTCCGGGACCGACGACCAGAACCCGACGTTCACGTAGAGCCGGCCCGGCTCCATCGGGTACAGCGGCCACGCCCGCTCGCCGCGCAACCGCATCGGGCACAGCCACACCGGGGCGATGCCCACCTCGGTGTGGAAGAACTCGAGGAACTCCGCGAGCCGCTCCACCGGGATCTCCACGTCCTGCACGACCATCTCCTCGGCCGTCCCTCCCAGGGCGCTACGTACCCGGTTGGAGGCGCCGAAACGCTGGTCGAGCGCGACGAGGCGGCGGTAGACGTCGGAGCGCCGGTAGCGGCGCGGCCAGAACCGGCGCACCAGCGGGTGCTGCACGCCGAACGCGCGCGAGCACCAGAACCAGTCCGGGTCCCAGCGCCAGATGAAGTCGTGCACCGTCAGGTGGTCGACCGGGCGCCGCTGCAGCGAGCGGTAGAAGATCTCCTGACCGGTGTAGTCGGAGACCCGCGCGCCGGGCATCGGGGCGTCGACGAACTCGCCGGTCGTGAGGTACTGCTCGTCCGCGCCGAACACGACGCCGTCGAGGAAGTCCGCGCCCGAGCCGGCGAGCTCGGAGATCCCGCCGGCCACCGCCGTGGCGGTCGGGTACCGGCGGTGGGTCAGCCGCACGAACGGCCGCACCGGCTGCAGCTCGATGACGAGGCGGACGGCGTAGCCGAGCGTCCCGTAGGAGTTGGGGAAGGCGGCGAACAGGTCGGCGTGCTCGCCGTCCGGGGTGACGTGGAGCAGTTCCCCGGCCGGGGTGAGCACGTCCATCTCCCGCACCGACTCGTGCGGCAGGCCGTGCCGGAACGACGTCGACTCCACCCCGAGCCCGGTCACCGCCCCGCCCAGGGTGATCGTCTTGAGCTGCGGGACGACCAGGGGCATCAGCCCGTGCGGCAGGGTCGCCGCCACGATCGTCTCGTAGGTGGCCATGCCCTGGACCTCGGCGGTGCTGACGGGCGCTCCGCCTGCGCTCCGCGCCGCCGCCCCGCCCGGGTCGACGGCCAGCACGCCGTCCAGCGCGGAGGTGTCCAGCCGGTGGGCGCCGCGGCCGGTGTCCCGGTCGCCGAACCGGAACAGGTTCGACGACGGTTTGCCCAGCTGGACCCGGCCGGCGCCGGTCCGGGCCCGTCGCATCTCCTCCACTGCCCGGTCATGTGCGACACGGGATCCGCCGGGCACGAGCGCCACCATGACCGCGACGATAGCCCTCTACCGTTTGCGACGCTCACCGTTTTGTGGCGGACCGGGCCGGCCGGCGCCCGACCCGGCGCCGTCCCAGTCGGCGAGCGCCCGGTCCAGCTCCGGCCAGGTCGTGCACCGGGCCCGCCGCCCGGTCAGGACGCCGAGGTGTCCGCCGGGTGCGGTCGTGAACCGCACCTCGGGGCTGCCGGTGAGCAGCCCGACCGCGCTGCGGACCGCCTTCAGCGGCGCGATGACGTCGTCCCGGCCGGCGACGACCAGCACCGGGACGTCGACGTCGGCCAGCTCGACGTCGCGCCCGGCGAGCCGCAGCGCCCCGGAGGCGAGGTCGTTGCTGCGCAGCATGAGGTGGAAGATCTGCCCGAACACCCGCCCCGGGTAGCCGTGCATGTTGTTCATCAGGTGGTCGACGGCCTCGATCTGGGCCAGGCAGTCGCGGTCGTCGATCCGCGACAGCACGGCCAGCGGCCGGGTGACCAGCTTGTCGACCGCGGTCAGGTGGAACGCCCAGCTCACGACCGGCGCCGGGAAGCTGCCGATCCCGCGGTAGAGCGAGGACACCACCCGGCCGCCCGCGACCTCGGCCAGCGGGCGCAGCGGCGCCACCAGCGGGACGCGGGAGATGTCGACCGGGGTGCCGATCACCGACACGCTGCGCACCGGCAGCCGGGCCCGGTCCCGCACGGCGGCCGCGACGGTGAGCAGGGCGAAGATCCCGCCCAGCGACCAGGCGACGAGGTGGACGTCGTCGCCCTCGGCCGAGGCGACCTCCCGCACGGTCGAGGGCAGCAGGTCGTCGACCCAGTGCTCGATGCCCAGCGACCGGTCGGAGAACGACTTGGGGCCGTAGTCGACGAGGTAGACGGTGCGGCCCTGCTGCAGCAGGTGCTCGACCAGGGAGCAGCCGCGGCGCAGGTCGTAGGCGAAGTCCGGGGCACCCAGCGGCGGGACCAGGAGGACCGGCGCGCCGCCGCACGGGTCCACACCGGACAGCGGGCGGTAGCGGTACAGGATCCCGGACGGCGAGCCGACGATCGCCTCCCGCGGCATCCGCTCGAGGTCGGCCAGATGCCCGACGACGGTCCGGTCCCACACGTTGGCGACGGCGTCGACGAAGTGCACGGCGGGAGCGTACGGCACGCGGGGGTCACGCCGGGCCCGTGCGGACGACCGGAGTTACCGACGAGTATGTGACACTCACGACCATGCAGCGCGACATCTTCGACGACGAACACCACGCGTTCCGCGACCTCTGCCGCACCTTCCTCGCCAAGGAGGTCGTCCCGCACCACGAGCAGTGGGAGGCCGACGGCCAGGTCGACCGCGCGATCTGGACGACGGCCGGTGCGGCCGGGCTGCTCGGCACGGGCGTGCCCGAGGAGTACGGCGGTGGCGGGGTCGACGACTTCCGCTACAACGTCGTCCTCGACGAGGAGATCGTCGCCGCCGGGACCAGCGGGATCGGCTTCCCGCTGCACAACGACGTCGTCCAGCCCTACCTGCTGCGGCTGGCGACCGAGGAGCAGAAGCAGCGCTGGCTGCCCGGGTTCTGCTCCGGCGAGCTGATCACCGCGATCGCGATGACCGAGCCGGGCACCGGTTCCGACCTGCAGGGCATCGCGACCACCGCGAAGCAGGAGGCGAGCGGCGACTGGATCCTCAACGGCTCGAAGACCTTCATCACCAACGGCATCCTGGCCGACCTGGTGATCGTCGTCGCGAAGACCGACCCGGACGCCAAGCACCTGGGCTTCACGCTGTTCGTCGTCGAGCGCGGCATGGCCGGGTTCGAGCGCGGCCGGCGGCTCAAGAAGGTCGGCATGAAGGCCCAGGACACCGCCGAGCTGTCGTTCACCGACGTCCGGGTGCCGGACGCGAACCGGCTCGGCGAGGTCGGCCAGGGCTTCGTCTACCTGATGCAGAACCTCGCCCAGGAGCGGCTGTCGATCGCCGTCACCTCGGTGGCCGCCGTCGAGGCCGCGGTCCGCATGACCCTGGAGTACACCAAGGAGCGCACGGCCTTCGGCCGCCCGGTGGCGAACTTCCAGAACACGCGCTTCGAGCTCGCCGAGATGGACACCGAGGCGACGGTCGCGCGGACCTTCGTCGACCGGTGCATCCGCGAGCACGTCGAGTCCGAGCTGTCGGTCCCGGACGCCGCCAAGGCCAAGTGGTGGTGCTCGGACCTGCAGAACCGGGTCGTCGACCGCTGCGTGCAGCTGCACGGCGGCTACGGCTACATGCTCGAGTACCCGATCGCCCGCGCCTTCGTCGACGGCCGCGTCCAGGCGATCTACGGCGGCACGAACGAGATCATGAAGGAGATCATCGGCCGGTCGCTGATCGGCTGACGCCTCGTGAGCGCTTCGGAGGGTCCTGGCCCTCCGAACCACTCACCGGGCCTCGGGTACCACCAGCGGGGTGCCGGTGACCGGGTCCGGGATGACCCGGGCCCGGAGCCCGAACACGTCGGCGAGCAGCTCCTCGGTGATCACCTCGGCGGGGCTGCCGCCGGCGACGATCCGGCCGTCCTTCATCGCGATCAGCCGGTCGGCGTAGCGGGCGGCCAGGTTGAGGTCGTGCAGCACCATGACGACCGTCCGGCCGGCCTCGGCCTGCAACCGGCGCACCAGCTCCAGGACGTCGACCTGGTGGGCCAGGTCGAGGAACGTGGTCGGCTCGTCGAGCAGCAGCAGGTCGGTGTGCTGGGCGAGCGCCATCGAGATCCACGCGCGCTGGCGCTGGCCACCGGAGAGCTCGTCGACCGGGCGGTCGGCGAGGTCGGACAGCCCGGTCCAGGCCAGCGCGTCGGCCACGGCCCGCTCGTCGTCGGTCGACCACTGGCGGTACCAGGCCTGGTGCGGGTGCCGGCCGCGGGCGACCAGGTCGCCGACGGTCAGTCCCTCGGGCGATGCGGGCGACTGCGGCAGGATGCCCAGCACCTTCGCGACCTCGCGGGTCGGCGTCCGGTCGATCCGCTTGCCGTCCAGCACGACCTGGCCGGCCCGGGCGGGCAGCAGCCGGCCCAGTGCGCGGAGCACGGTCGACTTCCCGCAGCCGTTCGGGCCGATCACCGTGGTGACCTCGCCGGGCCGCACCTCGAGGTCGAGGCCCTCGACGATCGTCCGCGGCCCGTAACCGAGCGAGACCCCCTCGGCCCGCAGGCGGGCCTCACCGTGCGGCACCGGTGTCATCACCTGGTCCGGTCGGGTCGACGTCATGCGCGGGCCTCCTGACGGGGACGGGCGAGCAGGTAGAGCAGGTACGGGGCGCCGAGGACGGCGGTGACGATGCCCACCGGCAGCTCGACGGAGCCCAGCGCGGTCCGGGCGATCAGGTCGGCGAGGACGGTCAGCGCCGCGCCGAGCACCATCGACACCGCCAGCGGCGGGGTCCCGGTGCGGCACAGCCGCTGCGCGATCTGCGGGGTGACCAGGGCGACGAACGCGATCGGCCCGGCCGCCGCCGTCGCCACCGACGCGAACACGACCGCGACCAGCAGCAGCGCGGTCCGCGAGCGGTCGACCCGGACCCCGAGCCCGCGGGCGGTGTCGTCGTCGTAGCGCAGCGCGCCGAGCACGTGGACGAGCACGAGCGAGGCCGGGACCAGCACCAGCATGGTCCCCGCCAGCGGCAGCACCTCGTTCCAGCTGCGTGCGTTGAGGCTGCCGGTCAGCCACACCTGCGCCTGGGCGGCCTGATAGATCTGGGCGACGGTCAGCAGCCAGTGCACCGCGGCGATCAGCACCGCGTTCACGCCGATACCGACCAGCACCAGCCGGAAGCCCTGGATGCCGCGCCGCCAGGCCAGCAGGTAGATGACGACGGCGCCGAGCAGGCCCCCGGCCAGCGCGGCGAGCGGGATGCCCAGGGACGCGAACAGGCCGCCGACCCCGGCCGTCCCCCCGCCGAGCACGATCACGAACACGGCCGCCGCGGACGCCCCGGCCTGGATGCCGATGATGTCCGGGCTGGCCAGCGGGTTGCGGGCGATGGACTGGAAGATCCCGCCGGAGACCGCCAGCGCGGCGCCGACCAGGGCCCCGACCAGGGTGCGCGGCAGCCGCAGTTCCAGGACGACGAGCTGCTGGCCCGCGTCGCCGCCGCCGAACAGCGTGAGGAGCACGTCGGTGATCGCGATCGGGTAGTCGCCGCGGCCCAGGTTGACCGCCGCCGCGAGCACGAGCACCACCGCGGACAGCGCGAAGACCACGACCGGACGGACCCGCCAGACGACCGAGGCCCCGCGGTAGCGCAGCGGCGTGCGGCCGGGGACGAGGACGCCGGGTCCCCAGGACTCGCCGCTCATATCGCCCCCAGCTTCCGGCGCCGCACGAGCGCGATGAACACGGGCGCCCCGATCAGCGCGACCACGATGCCCACCTGCAGCTCTCCGGGGCGCGCGACGAGCCGGCCGACGACGTCGGCCAGCAGCAGCAGCACCGCTCCGGCGAGCCCGGCCGCCGGGAGCAGCCACCGGTAGTCCGGCCCGGTGAACGACCGCACCAGGTGCGGCACGACCAGGCCGAGGAAGACGATCGGGCCGCACGCCGCCGTCCCGGCCCCGGCCAGCAGGGTGATCGCGGCGACGCCGACCAGCCGCGTCCTGCGCACCGAGTGGCCGAGCGATGCGGCCACGTCGTCGCCGAGCGAGAGCGCGTTGAGCGCCGGGGCGCTGGCGAGCGCCAGCACCGCGCCGATCACGATGAACCAGACCACCTGGCCGGCGACGCCGGCGTCCCGGCCGGCCAGCGACCCGACGTTCCAGAAGCGGTACGCGTCCAGGCTCGTCTCGTCGATCAGCACCACCGACGACGTCAGCGCCTGCAGCAGGAAGCTGACCGCGGCGCCGGACAGCGCCAGCGACACCGGGGTCGCCCCGCCGGGGGCGCGGGTGCCGATGAGGAACACCACGGCACTCGCCACGAAGGCGCCGGCGAAGGCGAACCACACGTAGCCGAACAGCGAGGTCACCCCGAACAGGTAGATGCCGCACACCACGAAGAACGCGGCACCGAAGTGGACGCCGAGCAGGCCGGGGTCGCCGAGCGGGTTGCGGGTGAAGCCCTGCACGAGCGCGCCCGCCAGGCCCAGCGCGATCCCGACCAGCACGCCGAGCACGGTCCGTGGGATCCGCAACGAGCGGATGACCACGTCGTTCTCGCTGCCGGTCGGGGCGACCAGCGCGGACAGGACCTCGTTCACCGGGATGACCTTCGCCCCGAGCGCGATGCTGGCCAGCACCGCGACGAGCAGCGACACGGCCAGCGCACCGAGGCCGAGCAGCCGGCGCTGCCGCATCGAGCGCTGTGGTGCCGGGGCGCCCGCGGGGCGGGGCCGGACGCGGATCGCGTTCACGTGACTGCGGTCCCCCCTGTACCGGTCGATACGGCACTGGTCGTTCCGACGCACCGGGGTCGGCGCGGCACCGCTCACCATAAGTGAGGCTGCCCTACGGATGAACACCACGTGGGTCACGTCCCGGCGCCGGAGGGCATCCTCGGCGGATGCAGACGTCTCCACGGGTCACCGCCGTCATGGTGTCGTCACTGGACGGAGCGGTCGTCGCGGGCGGGGCCGGGTCGCGCGGCCTGAGCACCCCGGCCGACCGCACGCTGTTCCGCGCGCTGCGCCGGTCGGCCGGGGTCGTGCTGGTCGGGGCGGGCACCGTCCGCGACGAGGACTACCGCGGCGTCCGGCCCCGCCGGCCCACCCCGGACGACCCCGAGCCCGGCCCGCCCCCGCCGCTCGCCGTGGTCACCGGGTCGGCGGACCTCGACCCGGGCGCGGCGCTGCTCACCGACACGGTCACGCCGCCGATCGTGCTCACCACCGGGGCCGCACCCGCCCGCCGCCGGGAGGCGCTGCAGGCCGCCGGGGCCGACGTCGTCGTGCTGCCCGACCTCGCGCCGGCCACCCTGCTCGGCGAGCTCGGCCGGCGCGGGCTGCACGACGTGCTGTGCGAGGGCGGGCCCACCCTGCTCGGCGCGCTGGTGGCCGCGGACGCCGTCGACGAGCTGCGGCTCACCCTGGCCCCGGTGCTCGTCGGCGGGCCGGCCGGGCGGATCGCGGCGGGCCCGGTCGCCGCCGAGCCGCCGCGCGGCATGCGGCTCGCCGGGCACACCGCCGACGACGACGGGACCCTCCTGCTGCACTACGTCCGGGCGTGATCACCCGCCGAACGGGTGAACTCCCGTGAGGATCCCGCCCCGCGGGGCATCTCACGTGTGACCGCAGTACGACGACGCCGGCGGGCCCCGCGGCCCCGCAGGCGAGAGGAGCAGGACATGACCTCCAGCACTCCGGCCACGACGACCGGCACCAGCCCGGCGAAGATCGGCGACGACACCAGCCAGGGCAAGACCTCGATCGCCGCCTCCGTCGTGCAGAAGATCGCCGGCATCGCGGCCCGCGAGGTCTCCGGCGTGTACTCGATGGGCTCCGGTGCCTCCCGCGCGTTCGGCGCGCTGCGCGAGCGGATCCCCGGCGGCGGCTCCACCGGCGCCTCGAACGTCGCCGGCGTGGCCGTCGAGGTCGGCGAGAAGCAGGCCGCGGTCGACCTGGACATCGTCGTCGAGTACGGCGTCGCCATCGCCGACCTGGCCAAGGCCGTGCGCCGCAACGTGATCGGTGCTGTCGAGCGGATGACCGGCCTCGACGTCATCGAGGTCAACATCGCGGTGAACGACATCCACCTCGCCTCCGAGGACGACGGCGACGACGAGTCCGCCCAGGCCTCCGCCCCGACCGGCCGCGTCGTGGAATGACGGTGACCCCACCGCCGGGCGGGCCCGATCCGGACCCGGCCGCGCTGGCCGAGCTGGTGGCCGACGCGGTGGCCGCGCACCCCGCCGTCGCCCGGCTGGACGGCGGGGTCTTCGGCACGGTCGCGACCTGGCTGCCGGGGCGCAAGCTGGTCGGGGTGCACGTCGGCAAGCCGGGCGAGCCGGTGGAGGTCGGGGTGGTGCTCACCCTCGACCGGCCGATCCCGGCTACCGTCGCCGCGCTGCGCCGCACCGTCGCGCCGCTGGTCGGTGACGTCCCGGTCGACGTCGTGGTCGCCGACGTGGAGGTCCCCGGCGGGGACGGTGGCGCATGACAGCACAGGCGGAGGTACGGATGGACGAGCGGGGCGTCCGCAACGGGCTCACCCCCGAGCAGCGCGCCGCCTACCGGTCGTTCGTCCGTGCCCACCACCCGGACCGGGGCGGTGACCCGGAGGTCTTCCGGGCCGGCCTGGCCCACTACCGGGCGCTGGCCGCCGCGCAGGCCGCGGACGTGGCCGGTGCTCCCGCCGACCCCGACGACCGGCGCTACGACGGGCCGATCGAGATCGTCCCGGACCTGCCGTTCCCGGCCCGGGTGCTGGTCGCGCTGATCCGCACCGCCCGCCGCCGCACCCGCCCCCGGGTCGACCGCCCCGGCTGGTTCGACTCCCGCGACTCCTGACCTCACATCTGCGAGGAGAGACTCATGAACGCCACCCAGACCGGCCTGCTGGCGGGCCTGCTGCTGGGGATCGCCGGCGCCACCGGCGGGTTCCTGGCCTTCGTCATCACGCTCGTGCTCGGCGCCATCGGCCTGCTGGTCGGCCGGGCGCTCGACGGCGAGCTCGACGTCAGCGGCCTCAGCGGCCTGCTCGGCCGGGGCCGCGACCGGTGACCGCGCTCGCCGACCCGGAGGAACGCGGGGCGCTCGAGGTCGACCCCGCGGTCCTGAAGAAGATCGTCGAGTACGCGGCCGACACCGCGTCGGCGACCCGGCACCGGACCCGCCGGGTGGCCGGTCTGGGCGTCGGCGAGGCCGGCCCGAGCGCGAAGGTCCGCTCGCGCGGCGCCGACGAGCTCGACGTCCGGCTCTGGCTGACCCTGACCTACCCCGGTGCCGTCCGGGCCGCGGTCGCCGAGGTCCGCGAGCGCATCGCCGCGGACCTGCTCCGGATGACCGGGCGCCGGCTGGGCCGGTTCACCGTCGAGGTGGACGCCCTGCAGGCCGACGGCCCGGCGCGGACCGACACCGCCCGGGTCCGGTAGGACCCCCGACCGTCACAACAGAGAGGCAGGTGACACGCCGTGCGTGTCCTGCTCCGCGTGCTCGCGCCGCTGGTCAGCCTGGCCGTCGCCGCGGCAGGTGCCCTGCTCGTCGTCGAGGTCGTCGCGGCCTGGGTGAGCCCGGGTTCCGGCGCCGGGCTCCTCGTGCCGTGGCGGGACTGGCGCACGACCGCCGGGAACGTCCTGTGGGCCGACACCCCGGTGCTGTGGCTCGCGATCGCCGCGATCGTCGCCGGAGTGGTGCTGCTGGTCGTCGGGCTGCTCGCCCGGCGCCACGACGTCGCCCTCACCTCGCCGTCGCCCGGGCTGACGGTGACCACCGCCCCGCGCGTGCTGGCCCGCCTGGTCGGCGGCCGGGTGCGCGCCGTCGACGCGGTCACCGCCGCCACCGTCACCGCGTCCGCGCGTTCGGTCTCGGTGCGGGCCCGCGGCCGCGGCGAGACCACCACGGTCGCCGACGAGGCCCGCGCCGCCGCGTCGGGCGTGCTCGACGCGTTGCCGCTCGCCCGCCGGCCCCGGCTGACCGTCCGCGCCGCCCCGGAGCAGCCGGGCCCGTCGAAGGGAAGGCACTGAGATGTCCGCCGACACCACCCCGGTGGAGGGCAACGGCGCCGGGCGCCCGCAGCCACCGGACGACACCCGTGCGGCCGCCCCGGCCCACCCGCGCAAGGTGGCGAAGGCGGCCCGGAAGGCGCAGTACCGCTCGGCCGGCGGGGCCCGCTGGGGGCTCACCCTGCTGGGGCTGGCACTGCTGGCCGCCGGGGTCCTGACCGTGCTGCTGGTCGCCGGCGTCTTCGGGCGGAACCGGCCGCAGCGGCCGCTGCTCGACCCGGTCATCCAGGAGTTCCTGGTCGCCCAGGCGACCGTGGCCCGGATCGTGGCGATCGTCGCCGGTCTCCTGCTGCTGGTGCTCGGCCTGCTCTGGGCGGCCCGGTCGCTGCGCCCCGAGCCCCGGCCCGACGTCGTGCTCGACGACGGCGCCGGCACGGCCATCCGGATCCACTCCGCGGCCGCCGCGGACGCGGTCGCCGACGGCGCCGCCGGGCTGCCCGGCGTCACCCGGGCCCGCGCCCGGATGGTCGGCAGCACGCACTCCCCCGCGGTGCGGGCCACCGTGTGGATCGACGAGGACATCGCCGACGACGAGGTCGCCGAGCTCTGCCGCCGGCTGGACGCCGAGGTGCTGGCCCAGGTGCGGGACGCCCTGGGCCGCCCGGACCTGCCGGTCGCGGTCCGCCTGGAGCTCGACTCCGGGCGCCACGCCGGCGGCCCGCGGGTCACCTGACCGGCCAGTGATCCACTTCACAGCGGGCGGCTCGGGCGGGCGTCGTACGGTCGCACCATGAGCGCAGTGCTGGACGGCAAGAAGGCCCTCGTGACCGGCGCCGGCAGCGGGATCGGGGCCGCCGTCGCCCGCCGCCTGGTGGCCGACGGCGCCGCGGTCTACGCGGTCGACCTCGATCCCGGGAAGCTCGAGCCGCTGGCCGCCGAGAGCGACCTGGTCACGCCGCTGACCTGCGATCTGTCCGACCTGGACGCGGTCTCCGAGCTCCCGGGCGACGTCGACGTGCTGGTCAACAACGCCGGCCGCCAGCACGTGTCCCGGCTCGAGGAGTTCGACCCGGAGACGTTCTCGCACATCATCCGGCTGATGCTCGAGGCGCCGTTCCGGCTGATCCGCGGTTCCCTGCCGCACATGTACGCCCGCGGCTGGGGCCGGGTCGTGAACATCTCCAGCGCGCACGGCCTGCGGGCCTCGCCGTACAAGTCGGCCTACGTCTCGGCCAAGCACGGGCTCGAGGGCCTGTCCAAGGTGACCGCGCTGGAGGGCGCCGAGCACGGGGTCACCAGCAACTGCATCAACCCCGCCTACGTCCGGACCCCGCTGGTCGAGGCGCAGATCGCCGACCAGGCACGCACGCACGGCATCTCCGAGGACGAGGTGATCGAGAAGATCATGCTCACCCCGGTCGCGGTGAAGCGGCTGATCGAGCCCGCCGAGACCGCGGAGCTGGCGGCGCTGCTGTGGGGGCCGGCCTCGGCCTCGATCACCGGGACCTCGCTCAGCCAGGACGGCGGCTGGACCGCCCGGTAGGGGTTCCGGCCATGGCTCACCGGGTTCTCACCCGCGGCCCGGCACACTCGCCGGGTGCACCGGGCTCGTGGCGGCGTCTCCGGCAGGGGTGGTCCCGCCGACACCGCTGACCCGGTGAGCGGTTCCCGCGAGAACACCCTCCCCGAGGCGCCCGCCGGGGTCCCGCCGCGTCGTCCGGCACCGGCCGGGACCACGCGGGTCCGGCCCACGCTCGTCCTCGCGCTCGCCCTCGCGCTCGCCGTGCTCGCGGGGTGTGCCGTCGGCCCCTCGCAGCGCCCGCCGGTCGCCGTCCGGGGCGAGCTGCTCCCGGCCGCGCCCCCGCCCGCCGCGGCCGCACCGCCCGCCGAACCCGATCTGCTCCCCGCGCCCGAGCCGGTGCGCGGCGGGCCGGTGTTCACCGACTGCACCGCCGACGTGCTCGCCGGGCTGACCGCGGCCGGCACACCGGTCCCGGCCGGCCGCGCCCTGGAGGTCGGCTGCGGGCAGCTCACCGTGCCCGCCGACCGGAGCCGGCCCGACCTCGGGCCGGCTCGGCTCGGCCTGACCCGGGTACGGGCGCCGGGCGCGCCCGAGGACCTGCCCGCGCTGGTCGTGCTCGGCGACACCGCCCTCGACGGGTCCGCGCGCACCGCAGCGGACCTGTCCGCCCGGCTGCCCACCGGTGTCCTGCAGCGCTTCCAGGTGATCGGGATGGACCGCCGCGGCACCGGGGAGGACCTCCTCGACTGTGCCCCGACCGAGGCTCGCGCCGCGCTGCTCGACGCCGGGCCGGACCGCCGCGACGAGGCCGCGATGACCGGGCTGCTGGAACGGTCCCGCTCGATCGTGCAGGACTGCTACCTGCTGCTGTCCGGGACGCTGGCCAGCTTCCGGTCCGGCAGCACCGCCGACGACGTCGAGTCGCTGCGCAGCGCGCTCGGCCTCGCCCGCCTGAACCTGCTCGGCGTCGGGGACGGCGCCGACGCCGCCGCCGGCTGGGCCGCGCGGCACCCGGACGCCGTCGGCCGGGTCGTCCTCGACGGCCCGGGCGACCCCACGCTCGACGATCCGGCCCGCACCGAGGCCGCCACCGCGGCCGCCGAGTCCGCGTTCGACGCGTTCGCCACCGCATGCACGGCACGGCCGGACTGCCCGCTCGGCCCCGACCCGCGGGCCGCCGTGCGGGGCCTGCTCGGCGGGCTCGCCGACACCCCGATGCCGGTCGGCGACGGGGACGCCGTCACCGCAGGCGCCACCGTGCGGGCGATCCGCTGGGTGCTCGCGCAGCCCTCCCGGTGGCCGGAGCTGCAGGCGGCACTGGCCGCAGCCCGCGCAGGCGACCCGGCCGGGCTCGTCCGGCTCCTGGCCCCGGTCGGCGGCCCGCAGGGCCGGTTCGACGCCGCACTGGCCACCCGGTGCAACGACAGCCGGGTCCGGGCCACCCCCGGCGAGGCGGCCGCCCGGGCCGCGGAGTGGGCCGGGCGGTTCCCGCTGTTCGGCGTGGCCGCCGCGCAGGACCTGGTGGCCTGCGGGCCGTGGCCGTCCGGTGGACCGGTGGCCCCGTCCACCCCGCCGGGCGCCGGGACGCCGGACGACTCGCCACCGGTGCTGGTGCTCGGCACCGCCCAGGACCCGCGCTCGCCCCAGAGCGGCGCCGAGCGGACCGCCGAGCAGCTCGCCGACGGCCGCGTCGTCCGCTGGGAGGGCGCCGGGACGGGCGCCTACCCCCGCACCCCGTGCGTCACCGCGGTTGTCGACCGGGCGCTCGTCGAGGGGCGGGCGCCGGCCGCACCGGTCGTCTGCCCGCCGTAACGATTCCCTATCCGCGCGCGAACCGATTCTCCGGAACGGTCACCAGGGTGTCACGAAACGGCATGCGCGCCTTACTCGGCCGCGTTCGTGCGACTAGGCTCCGGGCCACCCGAGCTGCTCGGCGGGGGCGACCAGGCGGAAGGAGTACGGGTGGACTTCTTCACCTATGTCGGGAAGGAACTGGACCAGCTGGTGTTCTACGGCCAGCAGCACTTTCTGCTGGTCGCCTTTGCGGTCGGAATCGCCGCTGTCATCGCGCTCGTGGCGGGCATGCTGCTGCACACGAACCGGCTGACCCCGGAGTCCTGGAGCAAGCCGTTGCGAATCGGGTCGCAGGAGGGCCTGCTGATCGCGGCCTCGGCGGCCCTGACCATCCCGTCCCTGGCGCTGTTCGGTCTGCTGCAGCCCCTGCTGGGACTCGGGGCGACGCCGTCGATCACCGTGCTCACCATCTACGCGATCTACCCGGTCCTGCGGAACGTCGTGGCCGGCCTGTCCTCGGTCGACGACGCGGTTCTGGAATCGGCGCGGGGCATGGGCATGGGCCCGGTCCGCCGGATGTTCACCATCCAGCTCCCGCTGGCCTGGCCGGTCGTGCTCTCCGGCATCCGGGTGGCGGTCCTGATCATCGTCGGGATCGCGGTCGTCGCCGGCGTCATCGACGGCCCCGGCTTCGGCTCGCAGCTGTTCCAGGGCCTGGCCCGCCTCGGGTCGGTCAACTCGTTCAACCAGGTACTGGCGGCCACGCTCGGCTGCCTCGTCGTGGCTGCCGTCTACGAGCTCGTGTTCTGGGTCGTGCAGCGTGTCACCACCCCGAGGGGGATCCGTGTCTGACTCCGGCACCGGCAAGGTCATGATCGCCCTGGAGGGCATCACGAAGACCTACCCGAAGGCCACCGTCCCGGCGGTCCAGGAGCTCGACCTGGAGGTCCCCGAGGGCACGATCTCGATGTTCATCGGCCCGTCCGGCTGCGGCAAGACGACCACGCTGAAGATGCTGAACCGGCTGATCGAGCCGACCAGCGGCCGGATCCTGCTCGACGGCGAGGACGTCACGAAGGTCAACGCCGACGAGCTGCGCCGCCGGATCGGATACGTCATCCAGCAGGTCGGGCTCTTCCCGCACTTCACGATCGCCGACAACATCGCCGTCGTCCCGAAGATCCTCGGCTGGGACCGCAAGCGGATCTCGGCCCGGGTGGACGAGCTGCTGCACCTGGTCGGCCTGGAACCCAAGGACTACCGCGACCGGTACCCGCGCCAGCTCTCCGGCGGCCAGCAGCAGCGGATCGGGGTCGCCCGCGGGCTGGCCGCGGACCCGTCGGTGATGCTGATGGACGAGCCGTTCGGCGCCATCGACCCGATCACCCGCGACCGCCTCCAGGACGAGTTCCTGGTGCTGCAGCAGCAGATCGCCAAGACGATCTGCTTCGTCACCCACGACCTGTCCGAGGCGGTGAAGCTCGGCGACCGGATCGCCGTCTTCGGGCCGGGCGGGACGCTGCAGCAGTACGCCACCCCGGACGAGGTCCTCACCCACCCGGCGAACGAGTTCGTCGCCGAGTTCGTCGGCTCCGGCGCGGCGGTCCGGCGGCTGTCGCTGCTGGAGCTGTCCCACCTCGAGCTCCATCCGGTGGGCCTCGACGGTTCCGGAGCGCGCAACGGCTCGCCCACCTACGAGGTCGACGCCGAGGGCCGGCCGGTGCGGTGGGCGTACCTGCCGGGCACCGAGGCGCTGCCGAAGCTGGTCACCGTGCCGCAGTCGGGCACCGTGTACGACGCCGTCGACGTCATGCTCGACGCCCAGACCGAGATCGTCGCGGTGGTCGACGAGCAGCAGAAGCTGCAGGGCGCGCTCTGGTGGAAGGACCTCGTCGAGGGCCTGAAGACCAAGGCGCACCGATGAGCGCCCCGACGCGGGAGAAGGCCGGCGCCCCGCAGGGTGGGGCCGCGGCGCGCCGTCCCCGCCAGAAGATCGACAAGGCCCTGATCGTCAACCCGATCATCGCGGTCGCCGGGCTCGCGCTGGTCTTCGCCTACGCGGCCGCCGAGGGCCTCGACGAGGTCGAGCGGTCGGTCATCAACCCGGGCGCGCTGCTCACCCGCCTCCTCGAGCACCTGGTCCTCACCGGACTGTCCACCCTCGTCGTCATCGTGATCGCGATCCCGGCCGGGATCGCGCTCAGCAGGCCCGCCGCCGGCCGGATCCGGCGCCCGATCCTCGCCTTCGGCGGCTTCATGCAGGCGCTGCCCCCGTTCGGCGTGATCGTCCTGCTCGCGTTCTCGCCGCTCGGGCTCGGGCTGCCCACGGCCGTCGTCTCGCTCGCGCTGGCCGCGCTGCTGCCGGTGCTGACCAACACCGTCGTCGGCCTGCAGCAGGTCGACCGGGCGCTGATCGAGGCGGCCCGCGGGATCGGCATGTCCGCGCGGCAGACCCTGTTCCAGGTGGAGCTGCCGCTGGCGACCCCGGTCATGGTCGCGGGCGTCCGGGTCGCGCTCGTGCTCAACGTCGGCACCGCCGCGCTGGCGACGTTCATCGGCGCCGGCGGCCTCGGCCTGCCGATCAAGGGCATGCTCGAGCTCGGCCGCCCCACCGGAACCCTCGTGGCGGCGGCCATCGTCGCCGCGCTCGCCCTCGTCGTGGACTGGCTCGCCGGTCTCGCCGAGTACGCGGTCCGCCGCAGCTCCGGCTGACCACCTCCCCCCGACGTCCCGCTGTACGCACTCCCTGGAGGACACGTGAGATTCGGACGATCCCGGCGCCTCGCCCTGACAGCGGTGGCCGCGGCCGCCGCGCTGGCCCTCGCCGGCTGTGGTGGGCTCGAGGGCGGCGGCCCCGCGGCCTCCGGCGGCTCGCTGGCCGAGGCCGGCAACCTGGAGGGTGTCAACTACACCGTCGGCGGCAAGAACTTCGACGAGCAGCTGGTGCTCTGCCACATCACCGTCGCGGCCCTCGAGTCGGTCGGCGGGAACGTCACCGAACGGTGCAACCTCGGCGGGACCGACGTCGCCCGGCAGGCCCTGCTCTCCGGTGACATCAACATCTACTGGGACTACACCGGCACCGCGTGGGCCTCGTTCTTCAAGGAGACCCGCCGCATCCCGGACGACAACGAGCTCTACCGGCTCGTCTCCGAGCGCGACCTGCAGCAGAACAAGCTCGTGTGGCTCGACAAGGCGAACTTCAACAACACCTACGCGTTCGCCGTCAACGGCCAGAAGGCGCAGCAGGAGAACCTGAACACGCTCTCCGACATGGCCGCCTACATCAAGTCCGGCAAGCCGGGCCGGGTGTGCGTGGAGACCGAGTACAACTCCCGCGACGACGGGCTCCGCGGCCTGCAGCAGGCCTACGGGTTCCAGGTCGGCGGGGACCGCCTGCAGGTCCTCCAGACCGGCGTCATCTACCAGGCCACCCAGAACGGTGACTGCATGTTCGGCCTGGTCTTCACCACCGACGGCCGGATCCCCGGCCTGCAGCTGAAGGTGCTCGAGGACGACAAGAAGTACCACGTCACCTACAACGCGGCGCCGATCGTCCGCGAGGAGACCTACAACCAGAACCAGGCGATCCGGCAGGTCATGGCGCCGATCTCGAGCGCCCTGGACTACAACACCATGCTGGGCCTCAACGGGAAGGTCTCCTCCGAGGGCCAGGACCCGCGCCAGGTGGCGCGCGACTGGCTGACCGAGAAGGGATTCATCGGCTGACCGCCCGGCCCGCCGCCGCGATGCCGCCCCGCAACCCGCACCCGGGTTGCGGGGCCGTCGTGCTCCTCCCGCCCGGGGACGCCTCGTGACGGCCCGCCGCGGCGTGGACGAGGTCCGCGACGGTGTCGAGCTCACCAACCTCGACGGGGAGGCCTTCGACGGCGCCGGCGTCACCAAGCGGGCGCTGGTCGACCATCTCGACGCGTTCGCCGGACGGATCCTGCCCGGGCTCGCCGGCCGCGCGCTGTCGGTGGTGCGGGCCCGGCCGGGGCAGGCGCCGTTCGTGCAGAAGAACCTGCCGCGCGGGGCGCCCGACTGGATCCCGACGATCCCGGTGTGGGCGCAGACCTCGCAGCGCACCGTGCACTACCCGCTGTGCACCGACCGCCGGACCCTGCTGTGGTTCGGCAACCAGCGGGCGATCGAGTTCCACCCGACACTGGTGCCGTTCGAGGTGCCGACGGCCGACGAGCTCGTCGTCGACCTCGACCCGCCGCCCGACGGCGCGTTCGTCCAGGTGGTCGCCGCGGCCCGGCTCGTCCGCGCGGCGCTGACCGACCTCGGGCTGGACGCGGCGGTCAAGACCAGCGGGGCGAAGGGCCTGCACCTGGTCGTGCCGCTGGCGTCGGCGCTGGGCATCGACGACGCGTTCGCGGCCACCCGCGCGGTGTGCGCCCGCGCCGCGGCCCTCGGACCCGACGTGGCGACGACCGCGTTCATCAAGGACGACCGCGGCGGCCGGGTGTTCCTCGACCCGACCCGGGCCGGTGGGGCCACCCTGGTCGCGGCCTACAGCCCGCGGGCCCGGCCGGGCCTGCCCGTGTCGTTCCCGGTCGCCTGGGACGACCTCGGCGCCGTGACCCCGGCCGACTTCACGGTGACGACCGCGGCCCGGCTGCTCGGCGACACCGACCCGTGGCGGGAGCTGCGCCCGGCCCCGGGCACGGTGCCGCCCGAGGTCGTGACCGAGGGACGGAACATCCCGGTCCCCCGGGTGCAGGCGATGCACGAGGGGAAGCGGCGCAAGCGGGCCCGCGAGCGGGGCGCCGGCCAGGCGTGAGCCGGGGTCTGGACCCCTCCCGGGGGTCCGGGAACCCCCGGGAGCGGGCGTCCCTCAACTTAGGTGGACCTTACCGTTCCCGCATCCTCTGTCACCCGTTCGTACGACCGCCGCCCCGTGCCCGGCTCGGCTGCACCCGCATCGGCTCGCCGGGCATCTTCGGGTACTCGGGTGGGTAGGGCATCTCGGCGACACCCAGCTCCGCCTCGTCCTCGGCGAACCACTCCAGGGCGGTCTCGCACCCGCCCGGGTGCTCGTCCATGTGCTCGTGCGGGTCGCCGTACCGCTCCAGCAGGTCCGGGACGGTCCGCAGGGTGAACTCGGCCGGGTCGGTCTCGCCGACGGCGTCCCAGGTCAGCGGCATGGAGACGGTGGCGTCCGGCAGCCCGCGCACCGACCACGCGGAGGCGATGGTGCGGTCCCGCGCGGCCTGGTTGAAGTCGAGGAAGACGCGCTCGCCGCGCTCCTCCTTCCACCAGTCCACGGTGGCCCGGTCCGGGATGCGGCGCGCCACCCGCCGGGCGATCGCGATCACCGCGCGGCGGACCTCGATGAAGTCCCACTCCGGGCGGATGGGTGCGAATACGTGCAGCCCGCGTCCACCGGAGGTCTTCGGCCAGCCGGTGAGCCCGGCCTCGTCGAGCACCTCGCGCAGCACGGCGGCGACGGCGGCGGCGTCGGCGAAGTCGGTGCCCGGCTGCGGGTCCAGGTCGATGCGCAGCTGGTCGGGGTGGTCGGTGTCGGGGCAGCGGACCGGCCACGGGTGGAAGTCGAGCGTGTTGAGGTTCGCCGCCCACGCGATCGTCGCCGGCTCGGTGATCGACACCGACTCGGCCGTCCGCCCGCTGGGGAAGGTCACCGTGCAGGTGCGCACCCAGTCCGGTGCGCCCTTGGGCACCCGCTTGACGAAGAACGGGTCACCTTCGGCGCCGTCGTTGAACCGTTTGAGGTTGGTGGGACGGTCCCTGCACGCGCGGGTCATCGGCTCGCCGACGGCCAGGTAGTACTCGACCACTTCCCGCTTGGTGATCCCGAGCTTCGGGAACGCCACCTTGTCCGGGCTGGTCAGCCGGACCTCCCGGGTCCCGTCCGGCCCGGGGACCTGCAACATCACGACGTCACGGCTGGCCACCGCGCGAACCTACCGCCGGGGCGCCTCGGGCCCCAACGGGTTAGCGTGGACGCATGGGTCCGATCAGCCGTGACACCGGCGAGCCCGCGCCGAAGGTCGTCAAGTCCGACGAGGAGTGGCGGGCGCAGCTCAGCCCGGCCGAGTACCACGTGCTCCGCGAGGCCGGGACCGAGCGGCCGTTCACCGGGGAGTACACCGACGAGAAGCGCACCGGTGTGTACCGCTGCCGGGCGTGCGGGGCGGAGCTGTTCCGCAGCGACACGAAGTTCGAGTCGCACTGCGGGTGGCCGTCGTTCTTCACCCCGCTGGCCGGGGACGCGGTCGTCGAGCGCACCGACACCAGCCTGGGCATGACGCGCACCGAGGTGCTCTGCGCGACCTGCCACAGCCACCTCGGGCACGTGTTCGCCGGGGAGGGCTACGGCACTCCGACCGACCTGCGTTACTGCATCAACTCGGTGTCGCTCACGCTGGAGCCGAGCGAGTGACCGCGGGCCCGCTCAGGGCAGGGAGGCGACCAGGTCACCGACCTCGACCCGCGGGCCGGTGAAGAACGGGATCTCCTCACGGACGTGCCGGCGGGCCTCCGTGCCACGCAGGTGCCGCATGAGGTCGACGATCCGGTGGAGCTCGTCGGCCTCGAACGCGAGGATCCACTCGTAGTCGCCGAGCGCGAACGCCGGCACGGTGTTGGCGCGGACGTCCGGGTAGTCCCGCGCCTCCATGCCGTGGTCGGCGAGCATCTTGCGGCGCTCGTCGTCCGGCAGGAGGTACCACTCGTAGGACCGGACGAACGGGTAGACGCAGATGTAGCGCTTGGGGTCCTCGCCCGCCATGAACGCCGGCACGTGGCTCTTGTTGAACTCCGCGGGCCGGTGCAGCGCGGTCTGGCTCCACACCGGCACCGACGCGCGGCCGAGCGCGGTGGTGCGGCGCAGGTCGGCGTAGGCGGCCTGCAGCGACTCGATCTCCGAGGCGTGCCACCAGATCATGTAGTCGGCGTCGTGCCGGAGCCCGGCGAGGTCGTACACCCCGCGGACGGTGACGTCCTTGTGGGCCAGCGAGTCCAGGTACTCGCTCGCCTGGCGCCCCGCCTCGGCCCGGTCGTCGCCCAGCTTCCCGGGTTCGATCCGGAACACCGACCACATGGTGTAGCGGATGGTCTCGTTGATCGCTTTGACGTCCACGCGGGCCATGCCCGGCATGCTACGCCGCCGGTGAGGGGACCCTATGTCGGGCCGAGGGCGTTCCCCGAGCCGCGCTGACCGACCGGCCCGCGACCCTCGAGATGCGCGTTTCCGCCCGCGAACGGGCGGCAACGTGCTGATCAACCCAGTGCTGATCGACCGGGGCGCGCCGGCCCGCGTCGCCGCGCACGGGGCGCCGGCTCACCCTGCGGCGCAGGGTGAGCTCAGCCGTGCGCCGGGAGCGCCGCCACCAGACGTTCGGCCGCGGCGCGGGCGGTGCCCACGCAGGCCGGGACGCCGACGCCGTGCAGCATCGCCCCGGCCACCGCCAGACCCGGCTCCGCCGCCACCGCCGCCTCGAGCGCGGCGACCGTCTCGCCGTGCCCGACGCCGTACTGGGGCAGGCCACCGCCCCAGCGCTGCACGTGGGCGGCGATCGGCACCGCGTCGATCCCGTCGAGCGTGCGCAGGTCGGCGCGGGTGCGGGCGACGAGCTCGGCGTCGTCGACCTGCAGGGACGCCTCCTCGCCGTGCCGGCCGATCGAGGCGCGGATCCGGACCAGGCCGTCCGCGCCGAGGTGCGCCCACTTCGTCGACGCGTGCGTGACGCCCTTGACCGAGAGCGGCTCGCCGGCCCCGACCAGGCAGCCGCTGGTGCCCGGCAGACCCGGGACGTCGGAGGCCCGGTAGGCCAGCGCCACCACCGCGGAGGAGGCGAGCTCGACGCGGCCCGCGGCGGCCGCGGCGCGCGGCACGACGGGTTGCAGCAGGCGGCGCAGGGCCGGCGCGGGGACGGCGAGGACGACGGCGTCGACGTCGAGGACCTCCGGCTCGGGCACCGGGCCGAGGACGAGCCGCCAGCCGGTGTCGCGCCGGTTCAGCGCCCGCACCGTCACACCGGTGTGCACGTGCGCCGACGACGCCGCGACCAGCGCGGCGATCACCTCGCGGTAGCCGCCGCGCACGGCACCGAACACCGGGCCGGGACCGGGGGGCGGCGATTCCGGGGAACCCGCCGCGGACGGGTCCGCAGGGCCTGCGGCCAGCGTCCCCGCCTGCTGCCCGCTCGCCGCCATCGCGGCCGAGGCGGCGTCGGTCAGCGACGGCGCGCCCGCGTCCAGCGCGGCGGCCAGCGCGGGGACGGTCGCCCGCAGGCCCAGCGCGTCGACCCGCCCGGCGTACACCCCGCCGAGCAGCGGGTCGGCGATCCGGTCGACCACCTCCGGCCCGAACCGGGCGCGCAGCAGCCCGCCGAGCGCGGTGTCGGTGCCCGGCTCCCAGTGCAGCGGCCGCGACGGCTCACCGGCCACGGCGGCCAGCCCGGCCTCGGACAGCACGTCGTCGAGCACGGCGCCGCGCCCGGGGACACCCATCAGGGTGCCGCGGGGCAGCCCGACGGTGCGCCCGCCGGCCCGCAGGGTCGCCGTCGCGGCGGTCGGATGGGTCAGCGATGCCGACAGGCCGATCTCGCGGAGCAGCGCCGGCATCTCGGGCCGCCGGGCGAGGAAGGCCTCGGCGCCGACGTCGAACGGCTCCCCGGCCAGGTCGACGGTGTGCAGCACCCCGCCGAGCCGGTCCCGCTGCTCGAGCACGGTGATCTCGGCGGAGTCCCCGAGCAGGGTGCGCAGCCGGTGCGCCGCGGCGAGCCCGGAGATCCCGCCGCCGACGACGGCGACGGAGACCGGCGCGGTCACCCGACCGGCTGGGCGTGGACCGCCTCGACCGTGCGGGTGATGACGTCCGGGTCGGTCTGCGGCAGCACGCCGTGGCCCAGGTTGAACACGTGCCCCGGGCACCGCGTGCCCTCCGCGGCGATCCGTCGGACCTCGGCGTCGATCGCGTCGCGGCCGGCGAACAGCACCGCCGGGTCGAGGTTGCCCTGCACCGGGACCGCACCCCCGGCCCGGGCGGCGGCGACGTCGAGCGGGGTGCGCCAGTCGACGCCGATGACGTCCGCGCCGGCCTCGGTCATCGCGCCGTACAGCTCGGCGGTGCCGACACCGAAGTGGATCCTGGGCAGCCCGGACCCGGCGAGCGAGGAGAGCACGGCCGACGAGTGCGGCAGCACGAACTCGCGGTAGTCCCGCTCGGACAGGGCACCTGCCCACGAGTCGAACAGCTGGACCGCGTCGACACCGGCCGCGACCTGGCGCTGCAGGAAGGCCCCGGTGAGCCGGGACAGCTTCGCCATCAGCGCGTGCCAGACGCCGGGCTGCGAGCGCATCATCGCCTTGGTGACCTCGTGGTTGCGGCTGGGGCCGCCCTCGACGAGGTAGGACGCGAGCGTGAACGGCGCCCCGGCGAACCCGATCAGCGGGGTGCCCCCCAGCTCGGGCAGCAGCAGCGCGATCGCCTCCGCCACCCGGTCGGCCTGGCCCGGCTCCAGCTCGGGCAGCGCCTCGACGTCGGCCGCGGTGCGCACCGGGTGCTCCACGACGGGCCCGGTCCCCGCGACGATGTCGACCCCGATACCGGCCAGGTACAGCGGCACCACGATGTCGGAGAACAGGATCGCCGCGTCGACCCCGTGCCGTCGCACCGGCTGCAGGGTGATCTCGCAGGTGAGCTCGGGGGTCAGGCAGGCCTCGAGCATCCCGTTGCCCGCCCGCAGGGCCCGGTACTCGGGCAGCGACCGCCCGGCCTGGCGCATGAACCACACCGGCAGCCGCGACGGGCGGCGACCGTGCGCCGCGTCCAGGAACGGGGATCCGCTCAGGTCGCGGCGTGGAGCGGATGCGGAACGCCCATCTGCACGGCGTGCCGGGACGTCGGTCGCTGGGGTGACGGTGCCTGCAGTCATGACCCGCTCATCCTCGCACGCGGCCGCGGCCGGCGCGCAGGCGCCCGGCGCGCCTACCAGGTCGCCCGCCCGGGGCGTCCTAGAGTTCCCCGCCGTGCCGGACCCGAACTCCTCACCACCGCCGTTCCGCCGGGCCGTGTCGTCGCTGGCGTCGGTGGCGCCGCGCCCGGAGCTCGTGGTGCGCCCGCTGGAGGCCCCGCCCCGGCTCGCCCCGTTCAGCTGGGCGACGAGCGTCGAGGCCGACATCGGGCACCGCGGCGACGGCACCGACGACCTCGACGAGCCGGACACCTCGGGACGCCTGATCCTGCTGCACGACCCGGACGGGCAGGAACGCTGGCAGGGCACCTTCCGCCTGGTCTGCTTCGTCCAGGCCCGCCTGGAGCCCGGCCAGCTCGGCGACGACATGCTGCCCCGGATCGGGTGGTCCTGGCTGACCGACGCGCTGGAGCACGCCGGCGCCGGGTACACCGCGCTGGGCGGGACGGTGACCCAGACGTCGTCGGTCCGGTTCGGCGGCCTGAGCGAGGACGGCGACGACCCTCCGCGGGAGGACGACGTCGAGCTGCGCGCCTCCTGGACGCCTACGGAGAGCGACGCCGATCTTGCCCGACACGCCGTCGCGTTCGGTGCCCTGGTGGCGACCGCGGCGGGCCTTCCGCCGGTCGGCGCCGTCCCTCTCAGCCGGTCACCCGGCTGATACCCGCAGGTCAAGGGCACAGAGGGGGAAAACGTCACCCGTCCGGGTGGGACCGCACCCACAGCCATGTAACTTTCCATGCCAGAAGTTCGACTGCACACGGGACGTTAGGCCGCATGGAGGGATACCATCTCCCGCATGGCACCCACCCGGGCGGCCGAGCGCCACTCTCCGTCCCTCGGGTTCCGGTGTTGGTCGGGGACGGACGACCGACTCCAGGAAGGTTGACGACGTGGCTGTACTTGGCCAGCAAGTTCCGGCGCAGAGTTCCGGCAGCTCCACCGCCGGTGGCGCTCCGATCGGTGGAGCCGTGCTCTCGCCGGGGATCGTGCCGCAGCCGCGGGAGGAGCTGTTCACGGTTCTCGTCGTGGACGATCACCCGCTGCTCCGGGAGGCGATCGCGGGCCGGCTCCGCTCGATGGGGGCGGGCACCGTCCACGAGGCCGCCTCGGTGACCGAGGCCCGGGCCCGCGCACACGCGTCCGGACCGTGCGACCTCGCGATCCTCGACCTCACCCTGCCCGACGGCAGCGGCCTGGACCTGGTCAGCGAGCTCCGTTCGCTGGGCTGGAACCGGCTGGTCGTGCTGGCGTCCTCGGACGACCCGTACGCGGTCCGGTCGGCCTTCCAGGCCGGCGCCCAGGCGTACCTGTTGAAGTCGGCCTCGCCGTCGGTGGTGACCGACGGGGTCAAGCGGGTGCTCGACGGCGGCGTCTACGCTGACCCGACGGTCGCGCCGCTGCTCGCCACCGGATCCCGGGTGCCAGGCACCGACAACACCCCGCGCGAGCTCTCCGCCCGCGAGGTCGAGGTGCTCCAGCTCGTCGCGGACGGCCAGTCCAACAAGGAGATCGGTGAGGCGCTGAGCCTCTCGGCGCTGACCGTGAAGAGCCACCTCTCCCGGATCGGGCGCAAGCTCGGCACCGGTGACCGCGCCCAGATGGTCGCGCTGGCGATGCGTGCGGGGGTCATTCGCTGAACCAGGGAGCGCGGACCACAGGCGGTACGGGATTCCGGCCGCCCGGTGATCCGTCCCCGGACGGTTCACCCGATCCGGTTCCCCTGCTGAGTCCCGCCGACGGCCTCCCGCCGGTCGTCGAGTCCCCGGCCGCCCTCGTGGCGGTCGCCGAGACCGTCGCCGCCGGTACCGGTCCGGTCGCCGTGGACGCCGAGCGCGCCTCCGGCTTCCGCTACTCCCAGCGCGCCTACCTGGTGCAGCTGCGCCGGGCCGGCGCCGGCACCGCACTCGTGGACCCCATCGCCCTGCGCGGCGACCTCGCTCCCCTCGCCGCCGCGCTCGACGGACCGGAATGGGTGCTGCACGCGGCCTCCCAGGACCTTGCCTGCCTCGCCGAGCTGGACCTGCGACCCGCATCGCTGTTCGACACCGAGCTCGCCGGGCGGCTCGCCGGGCTCCCCCGGGTCGGTCTCGGCCCGATGGTCGAGAACCTGCTCGGGCTGTCCCTGGAGAAGGGCCACGGCGCCGCCGACTGGTCCCGGCGGCCGCTCCCGGAGGACTGGCTGGTCTACGCCGCGCTCGACGTCGAGGTGCTGATCGAGCTGCGGGACGTCCTCACCGGTCTGCTCGACGCCCAGGGCAAGCTCGAGTGGGCCCGCCAGGAGTTCGAGGCGGTCCGCACCGCGCCGCCGCCCGCGCCGCGGGCCGAGCCGTGGCGGCGGACGTCGGGGATCCACAAGGTGCGCAGGCCCCGCCCACTCGCGGCGGTGCGGGAGCTGTGGCAGGCCCGCGACACGCTGGCCGCCGAGCGGGACATCGCGCCTGGCCGGGTGCTGCCCGACGCCGCGATCGTCGACGCCGCCGTGCGGAACCCGGCCTCGGCGGAGGCGCTGGCCGCGCTGCCGGTGTTCCGCGGGCGCTCCCAGCGACGGCTGGCCGCGTACTGGTTCGACGCGCTGCGCCGCGCCGCGGAGCTGCCCGAGGCCGAGCTGCCCCGCGGGTCCGCGCCCACCGACGGCCCGCCCCCGGTGTCCCGCTGGGCCGACCGGGCCCCGGAGGCCGCCGACCGGCTGACCCGGGCCCGGGCGGTGCTGGCGGAGGTGTCCGAGGAGTACACCGTGCCGGTGGAGAACCTGCTGCAGCCCGACCTGCTGCGCCGGATGTGCTGGGAGCCGCCGGTCGACGGCGAGGTCCGCGGCGCGCTGGCCGCCGGTGGGGCGCGGCCGTGGCAGATCGAGCTGCTCGCCCCGCTGCTGGAGCCGGTGCTCGACACCCGCTGACCCGGTCAGCGCTCCCGGTCGCCGGGCACGGCCTGCGTCGCACGTCGGGCGCCGCCGGGCGCACCCGCGGAGCCCGGTACGTCTCCCCCACGCTCGCCGGCGCCCCGCCCGTCCGGCAGGGTCACCCGGACCTCCAGCCCGCCACCGGGCACCGGCTCGCCCACCACGGTTCCCCCGTGCGCGGTCGCGACCGCCCGCACGATCGACAGGCCCAGGCCCGACCCCCGGGTGTGCGCGGTGCGGGCCACCGGGCCCCGGCGGAACGGCTCGAACAGCTCCGCGACCTGCCCCGGGCCCAGCTCCGGCCCGGACGAGGCGACCCGCAGCCCGACCCACCCGTCCGGCGTGCCGGCGCACCCCACCTCGATCCAGCCGCCGTCACGGTTGTGCCGCACGGCGTTCTCCAGGAGGTTCGCCACCAGCCGCCGCAGCAGCACCTCCTCCCCGCCGACGGCGACCGGCCGCGTGTCGGTCCGCACCACCAGTGCCCGCGCCGCGGCATCCGGGGCGATCGCGTCCAGCTCGGCGGCGAGGACCGTGCCCAGGTCCACGGTCGCCCGGTCGGCTCCGGCCAGCGGGCCCGAGGCCTCGGTGCGGGCGAGCAGGAGCAGGCCGGTGACGAGCTCGTCACAGCGCCGGCCGGCGTCCCGGACGACCTCGGCCATCCGGCGCAGCTCGGCCGCGTCGGCGCCCGGGTCCTGCAGGGTCACGTCGATCTCGGTGCGCAGCACGGCGAGCGGGGTCCGGAGCTCGTGCCCGGCGTTGGCGACGAAGCGGCGCTGCGCGTCGAACGCGGCCTGCAGCCGGTCGAGCATCGCGTCGAACGCCGCGGCCAGCTCGGCCACCTCGCCCCGGGCGGACGCGAGGGCGACCCGCTCGTCCAGCGAGCTCGCGGACAGCCGAGAGGCGGTGTCGACGACCCGCCGCAGCGGGTCCAGCACCCGCCCGACCAGCACCCACGCCGCCACCGCCCCGGCCACGACGACCAGCGGGAACGCGATCAGCCCGGCCCGGAGCACCTCCGCACGGGCTGCCGCGGCGATCGCGTCCCGGGCGGTCTCGGCCGGCACCGGCACCCCGTTCACGACGACCGTGCCGGGCAGCGCGGGGGTCCCCGCGACGGCCGCGCCGACCAGCATCCAGCCCAGCCACAGCAGCAGGGCCGCCACCACGGCGACCAGCCCGGTGGCCAGCAGGGTCAGCCGCGGCCGGAGACCGCGACGGCGGCGCGGCACGGCTCAGCCCGCCGCGGTCCCGGGCGGGCCGTCGGCGAGGGCGTCGGGGACCCGGTAGCCCGCCCCGACCACCGTGTCGATCAACCCGGGTTCGCCGAGCTTCTTGCGCAGGGTCATCACGGTGACCCGCACCGTGGTGGTGAACGGGTCGGCGTGCTCGTCCCACACGCGTTCCAGGAGCTCCTCGCTGGAGACGACCGCGCCGCCGGCGGCGAGCAGCACCTCGAGCACCCCGAACTCCTTGCGGGTCAGCTCGACCGGCCGGCCGGCCCGCGTGACCGTCCGCCGCGCCGGGTCGAGCACCAGGTCACCGGCCACCAGGGTCGGCGGCACGGCGGGCGTGGCGCGGCGGCCGAGCGCCCGGATCCGGGCCACCAGCTCCGGGAAGTCGAACGGCTTGGCCAGGTAGTCGTCGGCGCCCCGGGACAGGCCGTCGACCTTGTCGGCGAGCGTGCCGGACGCCGTCAGCATCAGCACCCGGGTGGTGCCGCCGGCCGCGACCAGCTCCGCGCACAGCTCGTCGCCGCTGCGCCCGGGCAGGTCGCGGTCGAGGACGGCGACGTCGTACCGGGTGACCGAGAGCTTCTCCGAACCCTCGTCGCCGTCGTAGGCGACGTCGACGGCCATCCCGTCCCGGCGCAGGCCGCGCGCGACCGCGTCGGCCATCGCCGGCTCGTCCTCGACGACGATCACGCGCATCAGCGTGCCCGTTCCGCGTCGAGCTCGGCCTCCGCGCCGGCGCCGGTCTCCGAGGGCGCCGCCGCGGCGGCCCACTCGGTGATCCGCCGGGCCACGTCCTGCTCGGTCAGCCCGGCCGCGGCGAGGACGTCGTCGCGGCTGCCGTGCTCCAGGTAGGCCTGCGGCAGGGCGAGGTCCCGCTGGCGGACGTCGACGTCGGCCGCCCGCAACGCGTCGGACAGCGCCGAGCCGAAGCCGCCGTGCGTGCCGCAGTCGGACACGGTCACGACGAGCTGGTGGTCGGCGGCGAGGGCGAGCAGCTCCCGCGGCACCGGCAGCACCCAGCGCGGGTCCACCACGGTGACGCCCACGCCCTGGTCGGCGAGCCGTTTCGCGGCGGCGACACCGAGCGCGCCGAACGCGCCGACGCACACCATCAGCACCTGGGCGTCCCCGGCGGTGTCCCCGCCCGGCTCGTGCAGCACGTCGACCCCGGCCCGCCCGGGGAGCCGGCGCACCGCCGGCACCGAGCCGATCACCGAGCCCTTCGGGTAGCGCACCGCCGTCGGCCCGTCGGTCACCGCGACGGCCTCGCGGAACTCCTCGCGCAGCGTCGCCTCGTCGCGCGGGGCGGCGACCCGCATGCCGGGCACGATCCCCAGCAGCGACAGGTCCCACATGCCGTTGTGCGACGGCCCGTCGCTGCCGGTGACCCCGGAGCGGTCGAGCATCAGCGTGAGCCGCTCGCCGTGCAGGCCGACGTCCATCAGCAGCTGGTCGAATCCGCGGTTGAGGAACGTCGAGTACAGCGCGACGACCGGGTGCATCCCGGCCCGGGACAGCCCGGCCGCGGTGGCCAGGGCGTGCTGCTCGGCGATGCCGACGTCGATCCACCGGTCCGGGTGAGCGGCGGCGAACGGCGCCAGCCCGGTCGGGCCGAGCATCGCCGCCGTGATCGCGACGACATCGGCGCGCTGCTCGCCCAGCTCGACGATCTCCTCGGCGAACACGTCGGTCCACCCGGTCTTCGGCTCCCCGGTGGGCGTCCCGGTCTCCGGGTCGAACGCGGCCGGGCTGTGCATCTGCTCGGCCTCGTCGTTCTCGGCCGGCGGGTAGCCGTTGCCCTTGCGGGTCACCGCGTGCACGATCACCGGCCCGCCGAACCGCTTCGCCCGGCGCAGCGCCGACTCGACCTGGGCGATGTCGTGGCCATCGACCGGGCCGAAGTACTTCAGGCCCAGGTCGGCGAACAGCTCCTGCGGGCTCAGCGCGTCCTTCACCCCGGCCTTGAACGCGTGCAGGCCGGCGTAGATGGCCGGCCCCACGACCGGGGTGCCGCGCACGGTCCGCTTCCCGGCCTCGAGCACCCGCTCGTAGCCGGGCTGCAGCCGCAGCGAGGCGAGCCGGTCGGCCAGCCCGCCGATCGTCGGCGAGTACGACCGCCCGTTGTCGTTGACCACGATCACCAGGTTGCGGTCGACACCGGACGCGATGTTGTTGAGGGCCTCCCAGGCCATCCCCCCGGTCAGTGCCCCGTCCCCGATCACCGCGACCACGTGCTGGTCACGGCCGGCCAGCGCGTTCGCCCGCGCGATGCCGTCCGCCCAGGACAGCGAGGACGACGCGTGGCTGGACTCCACGTGGTCGTGCTCGGACTCGGCCCGGCTCGGGTAGCCGGACAGCCCGCCGGTCTTCTTCAGCCGCTCCCAGCCGTCCTGCCGGCCCGTGAGCAGCTTGTGCACGTACGCCTGGTGGCCCGTGTCCCAGATCAGCGTGTCGTGCGGCGAGTCGAAGACCCGGTGCAGGGCGAGGGTCAGCTCGACCACACCCAGGTTGGGCCCGAGGTGTCCACCGGTGCGCGACACCGCCCTGATCAGGAAGCCGCGGATCTCCGCCGCGAGCGACGCCAGCTCCTCCGTGCACAGGGCGCGCAGGTCGGCCGGTCGCCGGATCCCGGCGAGCCCCCCGTTCGTCGTCACGTGCTGCCTCCTCGCCGCCGGACGCACGCGCGGGCGACTCAGCACCGCGGCGGTCCGGCATCGACTCGTCGGTCCCACTCTACGGACGGGTACCCGGGCCGACCCGAGAGGAGCGCCGGCGGAACGAGCATCGGCGCCGCGGAGCGGCCGGACGCGGCGGACGGCCCGCCCTCGCCGGGGCGGAGCCGTCGCCGCGGTCCGCAGGCCGTCGCAGCGGCGCACCTGTCTCACCAACCCCAGTTACGCATCGCGAGCTCCCCTTTCGAAGATCGTTGTCAGGACTCTCCGAGAATGCGAATCGGCGTCGTACGCCGCCGCGTTCACCACCCCCAGTTGCGCATGGCTCCCCCTTTCCGCGATCGCACGACATCCGCACGTCCAGGTGCACACATAGTGTGCCATGCATGTGTCGGGCAAGGGATTTCCCCGCGCCCGAACCCGCGCCCGGACAACATTCCCGCCGGGCGCCGGACGAATAATCACCCACCCCGGCCGGGCAGACAATCGGGCGCACACCATTGCCCATTCACGCACCGGCCGTTCTCGCGCCGGAGATCACACAGCGTGACCGGGCCGCCCGGCCGAGCAGCGGGGACCCCGCCCCGGAGCGGCATCGATCACGGACCGCGACGCCGCAGGCTAGGATCGGTCCCGTACGTCGGCGGCCGGGCTCCCTGCGGGGCCGGGTGGCGCATCACCGCGCACGACCGGAAGGGGGACGGCATGGCCCCGCCCCCGGTTCGCCTGCGCCAGGTGACCCGGTGGCCCGTGTGGTCGATCCCACCCCGCCTGCTCGGCGCGGTCCTCGCGGTGGAGCTCCTCGCGCTGGCACTCGTCGTCGCCGGGGCACTGAACGTGCCGCGGCTCGACGGGGACACGGTCGTGCTGCTGGCCACCCTGACGGTGGCCGGAGTCGCGCACACCGAGATCATCGCCGGGGTCGAGCGCGTCCGGCGCTACACCGCCGAGACCCACCACGTGAACCTGACCTCGGTGTGGACGTTCGCGTCCGCGCTGCTGCTGCCACCGGTGCTGGGCGCGCTCGTGGTGGTCGTCGTCTACACCCACATGTACCTGCGCGTCTTGCGCCCCGTGCCCCCGCCGGACCGGCGGCCGGTGTACCGCGAGGTCTACAGCACGGCCACCGTCGTCCTCGCGGTGCACGCCGCGGCCGGGGTGCTCGCCGCCACCCGGCCCGGCGAGCTCTACGGCACCCTCCCCGGCGCCGTGGCGCTGCTGCTCACCCTGCTCACCTACACCGTCGTGAACACCTGCCTGGTGCTCGGCGTGGTGGCGATGACCGCACCCGACACCCCGATCATGCGGATCCTGTTCGGCGGCGACGAGCTCGCCCTGGAGCTGGCGACGCTCTGCCTCGGGGCGCTCACCGCGGGCGCGCTGCTCGCCGGCGGACCCCCGGTCGCGCTGCTGGCGATGCCGCCGATCATCGCCCTGCACCGCACGATCCTCGTCCGGCAGCTGCGCGAGAAGGCCGACCACGACGCCAAGACCGGCCTGCTCAACCACGCCGCCTGGCAGCTGCGCGGCGCGCAGGCGCTGCAGCTGGCCGAGCGGGGCCGGCACCGGGCGGCCCTGCTGATCCTCGACCTGGACCACTTCAAGGAGATCAACGACACGCACGGGCACCTCTACGGCGACCGGGTGCTCGCCGCGACCGCCCGGGTGCTGCGCGAGGAGCTGCGCGACCACGACCTCGTCGGCCGGTTCGGCGGCGAGGAGTTCGTCGTGCTGCTCCCCCGGCTGGCCGGGCCCGACGGCCACGACGGGCACGACGAGCTCCGGCAGATCGCCGAGCGGCTCCGGCGGCGGGTCGCCGCGGAGCCGGTGGACGCGGGCACCCACGACCCGGGGGTGCCGGAGGGGGCCCCGGCCCGGCCCCACCGCCCGGGCATCACGGTGTCGATCGGCGGAGCCGTGTACCCCGAGGACGGCAGCGGGATCACGGCGCTGCTCGAGGTCGCCGACTCGGCGCTCTACGCGGCCAAGCGCGCCGGCCGGAACGCCGTGCGCATCGGGCCGCACCCGTTCCGGGAGACCGGCGACGCCGAGACCGCGACCGGCTGACCCTCCCCCGGACCGCACCTCGCCGGTCCCGGCAGAGCGTCACCGGGCCGGCGGAGCTCAGGCCTCCGCGCCCGGATCGGCCTCCGCCCGGCCCAGCCGCACCCGGTTGCGCCCGGCGCGCTTGGCCGCGTAGAGCGCGTAGTCGGCGACCTGCATGAGCTCGTCGAGGACGTCACCGTCGAGCCCGGACAGCGCGACGCCGACCGACACCGACAGATCGGTGATCGTGAGCGGCCCGACCGGGGCCTCGACCTGCACGACGAGCTCCCGCACGGTCCGCCGGATCCGCTCGGCGGCCGCGTGCGCGAGCTCCAGGCCCTGTGCCCCCTCGGGGAGCCCGGTCAGCAGCACGACGAACTCCTCGCCGCCGAACCGACCGGCCGGGTCGGCGTCCCGCACCTGGGCGGACAGCGCGCCGGCCACCGCGGACAGGACCTCGTCACCGGCCAGGTGGCCGTAGCCGTCGTTGACGGACTTGAAGTGGTCCAGGTCGAGGATCAGCACCGCCACGGCTCCGCGCTGGCGCCGGGCGCGGGCCAGCGCCCGGTGCGCCCGGCCCCGCCAGGCCGCCGCGGTGAGCAGCCCGGTCTTGGCGTCGGTGTTGGCGCGCTCCTCCAGCTGGCGGATCAGCACCGCACGGTGCAGCAGGAGCAGCGGCGGGAGCACGAGCAGCACCAGCGCGGGCTGGCGCACGGCGGCCAGGGCGGCGAGCACCGCCAGGCAGAGCGTGGCGCCCTCCAGCACGTGGTCGTCGCCGTCGCCGAGCAGGCCCCGCCACGCGAACCGCCGGCCGGAGCTCAGCGCCAGCGCCACCGCCACCAGCACCTGGTTGACCAGGACGTAGACGACCATCGCCACCAGCAGCCAGCCGTACCCCGCCAGCATGCTGCCGCGGCCGGCACCGGCCGCGGCGGCGATCTGGTCCGGCGCGACGAGCGCCGCCGCGGTGAACGCGGCGAGCACGACCGTCGCGGTGGTGTACACGTGCCGGTACAGCGGGGCCCCCGCCGGGCGCCACACCCGCCACCACAGGTGCCCGTAGACACCCAGCACCACCACCCCGGCCAGGGCCGGTGGAACCAGCAGGGCACCGGCGAAGGTCCACACGCTGGACAGGTCGAAGTAGGACGAGTCCGCCACGCCCCGCCGGACCCGCTCGATGCCGGTGGCGGCCTCGGTGTGCACCACGCCGAGGGCGATCAGGCCCAGCGCGCCCAGCAGCGCCGTCCCGGTCGTCCCGTCGGGCGGGAGCGTCGTGGCCCCACCGACGAGCAGCGCGGCCGCGCCGAGCACGACCACCGCGAACACGGCGAGCATCGGGCGGGGCAGGCCCAGGATCGGCAACCCGGTCGCGCCACCCGGACGGCGTATCCCCATCACACGATCACCCAAGAAGGAGTGTGACGCGCCCGACGAACGGGTACGGACCGTACAACCTGACCGCCACTCATCACCCGAACGGGTACCCTGAGGTCAGCGATGTTGCAGAGAGCCACGATTCCGGCTCGACGGGGGACGGGAGGTGCCGGCATGCGCAACCGCGGCTGGTGAGCACCCACCCCGTGACCCTGCCCGGGCGTGCCGGGGCCCTGCGGCGGGCTCACCCGGCCGTCCCCGGAGCGAGCCCTCCCGGTGCCGCCGGCACCCGGAGGCACCGCAGACCGGCGAGCGCGAACACCGCACCGGCGGCCCCGAAGACGGCGAGCGCGGCCGCCGGGTCCGTCCACTGAG